>JACMLD010000061.1 GCA_014379785.1 Chitinophagaceae bacterium | reverse complement strand
TTATTTATCGCACCGGTAAGCACCTGGTACCAGGGTCAATCAGTCTGGCAAAAGAAAGCCTGGTCAAATCTTCTGCGAAGACTACTGAGCCTGCAACCGATGTCGCCAAAACTACGGAGCCAAAGCCCGCAAAGCGTTTTGAGGATCTAGCCCCGATGATATCCAAGGAAGAATTTGCAGAAAAAGCGCGTCAAAAGACATTTCAGTTTACTACTTACCTCAAGATTCTGTGCGATAAACAGGCGCCTGCCGAAGATGTAAACAAAGCAATCAACCAGTCCATTTCTCTTTTTGTAGACGAAAACGCGATTGTGGAGACTTCTTCAAACAACCGAAAAGAAAGATCGAGAAAAAAGATCAGGCAATACCTGGCTGCGGTGAAATTTCTGAAGTACGATAAAATTGAAATTGAGTGGTCAAATGTTTCCTATGTGAGCGACATCGCGCTCGCACCGGATGGTAATTATTATGGGACCGTGACATTTGAACAGACATTCCGTGGTTTCCGCGATGGAAAAATCGTGTATGAAGACGTGACCACCAAAGACGCGCATGTCATCATGAAATCTTATGTGAAGAATGTGGACGGCGACCAGAAAAAAGTTTGGGATATTCTGCTTTCCGATATCGGCGTAGTATCGAATAATTAATCGCTAATCCTTACCATGAGATATCTCCTAGTTGCTGCTATTATGATTGCCTGTCCTGCCATGCTGCGCAGCCAGGTTTACCAGAATGATGCTGGTTCCAAGGCAAAGCACTTCCTTTACGAAGTGAAGCAAATCAATGAATTTTTTGAAAGGTTCAACAACGATACAGCTTCTTATATACGCGAAATTTACCGCGACAAAGGCGTAAAATTCAGAGTGCAGCGTCCGGCACTTATCCGGAGTTTATTCAACACCGAAACCAGGCAGTGGAACAAATCAACTGTAGACAGTTTTGTCACCAATGCCCTGCAGGTGGAAATGCCGAACAAACGCAGATTTTATGGTGGGAACTGGTATGCAGAGGCTTCTTCGCTTTTTGAATATAATGGCGAGACCATAGTGATACCGATTATTCTGGCGATTGATACCGATGACAGAAACCGGTCAAAATGGTTGATTGTCGGCGTCAAAGCAGACATGCTGGCTGCTGAGTCTAACAATGTGAAGGGTGTAAAGATCGCCTCTCCGGAAAAGTTCATCAGCCCGGCAGGCCATAGCAACTATTTTATCGAATTCAGCCGCGTGTTTGACGACAAAGCCTCTCTGGCGGCCTATTTCGACCCCTTATTTTTTAATACCCGCCACGGTGCTGCATTTTACAATGCGGTGCAAAGCGGCCATGCCAGATTTATTTCAGTAAAAGAGTTGAAATTTCACTTTTTACAGGTGCGAAACTATATTTTTACTGTCGAACAATTCAAACGTGAGACCCTGAATTCAGGGTGGTTGATCAATACCCTCAGGACCGCCTCCATATCCGAAAAAGAAAGTTTCCGAAAAACCTTACTGGGAAGATAAATTATAACCAAAACGCTTTATAATCAATAGCTATGTTATTGAAATTTACCTGCTATCTGCTGCCCGCAGTTTTTTTCTGCCAGTTTCTTTTTGCTCAGAATGAGATCACCGTAAAGGAGTCTTACGAACTGCAATTCAAAGCCAGAAAGATTGTTGAAACCGAGTTAAAGGATTTGTTTAACATCGTAAGCAATGCTGACTTCGAAACGAAGGCAATACTAGATATAATACACAACTCGCATTCGGGTACATTCAATAAGATTTTCGATAATTCTTCAGTGATCATTGAAGACGATATCAATCCCGGATACCGCACCCCGTCCAATACGCGAGACGTACCGGTGGACAGGTATTTAACAGATCTGGATTTGCTTTACACAAAAACCAACACCCCTTCCATTGTTTTTACTATTCTGAAAGTTTCCAATATCAAAAAATACAAGGAAACTTATGTGAAAGTTTATTTTACCTCATTCTTCAGAAACCAGCACAAACGGATCGATACAGCCTATAATGTCAATAACCGTGTTGCCGAGGTATTTATGAAGAAAGATGGCAAGGGCTGGATGGCCTCGATAGCCCGAATCGGTTTTTTCAATCCGACAGACACTACCGACGATTTTACAAATGATGTCACGCTTCTCCGAAACGTGAATGCAAATACCCTTTCGCAGGACAGTATTTCTGCAATGCGTGAAATGAAATCGATAGAGGAGCAACTGCGCGCGGAAGAAAACAAGAAACTGATTGAAACCCAGCAAAAGGAAAATGAGGCATTCAACAATCTGATGCAGGAAGGTGAAAAAGCATTTGACATCTCTGATTATACAACGGCCGTGCAGAAATATAAGGACGCACAGGCACTTAGGCCATACGATCCGATGCCAAATGCAAAGATAAAGATGGTCGCAAAAGCAAAGTCCACTTCTGAACTGAGTAAAAAAGATCTGTTCAACGACCTGATATTAAAAGCAAAAACATCCGTACGACGCAGAGAATACAAGGAAGCGTTGGATGCTTACGGCAATGCAAGAGAAATAGATCCCGTTGAAATTGCTCTGTACGACAAGGAAATTCTTGATTTGTCAAACAAGTATCGCCAAATTGACAAACTGCAGGAGTTGTACAAAATTGGTAAGTTTAAGGACGCTATTTCTGAATACAATTCTCTAATAAAAAAGAACAAGAATTATTCTGATTACTATCTGGGGCGCGGGAAATGTTACGACCGGCTGGGTGAAAACAGCAAGGCGCTGAAAGATTTCAATACCGCATATGAACTGGACAACAACAATATTGATGCATTGGCCCAGAGCGCTGATCTGTACAGAAGAATGAATAAATATCCGGAAGCGATCCGTGATTATAATTCTTACCTGATCCTCGATAAGGAAAATCCGAAAATCTATCTCGAACTTTCGAACCTCCGGATGTTGAACAACAATTCTCTCACGGAGGCAATCGATGTGCTCGACATTGGGTTGAAGATTAAATCGCTGCAGGTATTGCCTGATCTGTATCTGCGCAAAGGGCTGCTGCTGGTTGACAAAAAAGACTATAAAAATGCGGTAACAAATTTTACTTCTGTTATAAAGATCGACAGCAATCATGGCTTTGGATATTTTAGCAGAGGCAGAACGCATCTGCTTCTGAAGCAGGTACAGAATGCTGCATATGACTTTCAGAGCGCAAGAGACAAGGGAGTAGACTCGCAGTATATAAAGCAGATGTCGGCTTATGCCGAAAGCTTTTACGAGCGGGCCGCAATGAAGTTTAATAACAATCAGCAGGATTCTGCCATGACGTTGATCAACTATGCCATTTCTGTCTATCCGATGACGGATAAATATCACTATAACAAAGGAGAATATTTCTTCGCGGGCGCAAAATATCCTGAGGCGATCAAGTCTTACGACCGCACGATCGAGCTGAATGGAAACTATACCGACGCCTTTTACAAGAGAGGATTGTCCTGGTATCACCTGAGCGAATTCAATACTGCTGTAAAGGATCTTACAGAAGCCATCCGTCAGAATCCGCAATATCTTGTTGCTGTAAAGCGACTGGGCGATTCATATTTTTATCTCAATAATTATGCTTCGGCAAGCGCTAATTACGAAGCTGCGATCAAACTGATCAATTCGTCAAAAGCCAATAACAATGAGCTCGCCGGCGAAGTTTATAATCTTCTGGGCAAGGCATATTATCACCAGAATAATTATGAGAAATCGATCTCCTCTTTGAGAAGCGCTATTGGCAAGGACAAGATGATGGCGGAGGCTTTTTATAACCGGGGACTTTCCTACTATAAGTCGGGCAACCTCGAAAGCGCCATTGAAGATTTCAAACAGGCGGTTTCATTAAATGCCAAGCCGGCGATATGGAATTATTATCTGGCGAAGGCGAGTCATGACAAGAAGAATTTCGGCGATGCAAGCAACTATTTCAATAGCGCTCTGACACTGGACACTGCAAAGAAATTTGCAGATGCCTATTATCTCCGTGGGAAAAGCAATTATGAATTGAAAAACTGGCAGGCTGCTCTGCCCGACTACCAACTGGTGTCTGCACAAAGACTTGATTCCGGTCTCAGTTCTTTTAACTATGAAATGGCAACCGTTTATCTCAACCAGGCAAAATATGATTCTGCCATTGCGTATTATAACCGTGATTATGTGAAAGACAGTTCAAACGGGTTTCTGAGCTATGGCATCGCGAGTGCAATGCTGCTGAAAGGAAAGGTGGACGAATCACTTGTATGGTTTGAAAAGTGTTTCAAGACAAAACAAAAAAGAGAAAAGGACATCAAAAATGATCCATTGATTGCTTCTATCCAGGACGACAAACGGTTTAAAGCACTGCTGAAAAAATATTAAAGATGAACGTTACCAGCATACTCCATCTTCATGAGATAGGTGGTAAAAAAAATCAGGAGGATTATTTATGGCCGGAAGCTGGTGCAGCCACAGTGAAGGACAGGGTGTTTATTGTATGTGATGGTGTTGGGGGTTCAGAAAATGGTGAAGTGGCTGCGCGAGTGATTTCCAGTGAAGTGGGAAAGGCGCTTGAATCAGCGGATGCGAAGCCGATGTCTGAGGAATATCTGGCTGAGCTGATCGGCAAGGCGAAAGAGAGCCTGATGTTTCATGCCACAAGGGATGTACTGGGTTACGAAATGGCCACGACTTTTTCGATGTTGTACCTTGAAGACAGCCGCGCTTTTATGGGCTGGTGTGGAGATTCGAGAGTTTATCATGTCCGCAATGGAAAGGTTCTATATAAAACGGAAGACCATTCACTGGTAAATTCCCTGGTGAAAAGTGGTGAGATCACTGAAGAGGAAGCATTGACACATCCGAGAAGAAATATTATTCTGAAGGCGATAAAAGCGGACTATGAGCCGGTTGAAGTGGAAGGACATTGGATAGAAGATATC
>JACMLD010000521.1 GCA_014379785.1 Chitinophagaceae bacterium | reverse complement strand
CTGAGAACTTTCCAGTTCCTGGCGAAACAAGCGAAACAGATAGAATGTCTCTATGGCTACTTTCATCACAAGACTGCTGACGAAACCATTTTTCTGACGCCAAAATTTCAAAAAAGAAATTTTGGACCACCTTTTCCTGATAACTGGATATTCATTGGGCCGTTTGGGATCGACAACGACAGCACCATGAAGACGTATAGAAAACAAGATTCAGTTTTCACCAAAGATTTCATTCAACGAGGTGCGGACAATTTTCGTGCGCTCGTAAAAACCTGTGGCGATGCGGAAGCAATACGTGATATGACCGAAGAAGACATATTCGATGCGCTGAATCTGCACATGACACGCATCAGCACCATTGATATTGCCAATGCCAGTTTCGTTATCGAACAAGCTGCAATGCCAAGTCTGCGTGGATCCTTTCATTCACTTGCCTCCATTTTAAGAATTTGCGCCGAGCAACTGCCTGCTGGTAAATCGGGACTTAAAAACGAAATTTCCGGAAACTTGTCCAGAGCGGAAAAAATATTGAATGCCGACAGCAAGTTTGCGGACTTTGACAGAATGACCTTTATAACAAACTACCTGATGCCTTTGTCCGGCAACCTGGTGGATTTGCAAAAAGCGTTGAAGATTCCTTATAAGAACAGGCTTGCCGCATTACGAGCCGGGGCGAGAAATGTTTACGCTGCCAATGTATTTAACCCGGATTTCTTTGCACCGGGCAGCGAAGCCTACCTGAGCAACGCAAAGATTGAACTCGGGAAATTCCTGTTTTTTGATCCCATTCTTTCAGACAACAACGAAAGAGCCTGCGCATCCTGCCACAAACCCGAAATGGCTTTTACAGATGGTATGGTCAAGAGTGTGAATTTTGAAATGGGAGACCTCCCACGCAATGCGCCAACGGTCATCAATTCGGGATTTCAGAAATTGCAGTTCTGGGATCTGCGGGCAACCTCTCTTGAAGATCAGCTTGACTCTGTCATAAACAGCAAGGACGAGCTACACAGTTCTTTTGAAAGAGTGATCGAACGGATCAATTCGAGCGACGAATACAAGCAACTTTTCTATTCCGCATTTCCGGAATCAAAAAAAACAGGCATTACAAGAAACCTTGTCAAAATTGCCATTGCCTGTTACGAGCGATCGCTGACTGGCTTGAACAGCCGCTTTGATCAATATATGCGTGGCGACCAATCAAAAATGAATGACGCCGAGATAAGAGGATTCAACCTTTTTACCGGCAAGGCGCTTTGCGGCACCTGCCACTATGCGCCACTGTTCAATGGAGCGATGCCCCCTTACTTTGAATTTACCGATCACCGTTCGATTGGAGTTCCGTTAAAGGACACCATGGATGTATATCAGGTTGACCCGGACACAGGCGCTTCAAAACCATTTGCTGAACCATTTTTTATGTTCTCTTTCAAAATACCTACCGTGAGAAATGCTGAACTCACTGCACCTTATATGCACAACGGCGTCTTTAAGACTTTGGAGCAGGTCATTGATTTTTATGATGGAGCCGGCGGGGTAAACTTTACAAATCAAATGCGTCCCGGAATGAAGGGTCTGCCATTCTTTATGATCTTTCCCGAAAAGCTCAATCTGTCTGTGCAAGAGAAAAAAGATCTGGTCAGCTTTATCAAAACACTCAACGATACCACCGCGGCAAAAACAAAACCCACGCGTCTCCCGGAACTCGGCGGCGAATTTTCGAAAATCAATAAGAGAATTATCGGTGGTGTATATTAGTGGTTCCAAACAAACCACTTGAAATACCTCTGTCAGGCGCTGCTCATTTTTGCTTTGCTCACTGCCTATAATGCTATTGCGCAGCCCGCTGCAAAACCTCCCATGGGCTGGAACAGCTACAACTGTTTTGGCTCTGCAGTATATGAGTCAGAGGTAAAAGAGAATGCAGACTATATTTCTAAGAATCTCAAAAATTTTGGATGGGAATATGTGGTGGTTGATTTTCTCTGGGCATTCGATAATCCTCCCGGAAGCCTGATTGGCAACCCGTTTCAAAAGCGGATGCAGGACGGGTCCTATATTCCGTGGATGACGATGGACAAATGGGGCAGACTTATTCCGCATACGCATAAATTCCCTTCGGCCTTTGGTGGAAAAGGCTTTAAACCGCTTTCAGATTATGTGCATGGTCTCGGTCTAAAATTCGGCATCCATGTTATGCGCGGTATACCCCGGCAGGCCGTCTGGGCAAAGTCGCCCGTGATGGGCGCTCCGGGTATCACTGCCGACATGATTGCCGACACAAATTCAATCTGTCCGTGGTTGAACCATATGTATGGCCTCGATATGTCAAAGCCCGGTGCACAGGAATATCTCAATTCAATCCTAGCACTTTATAAGGAATGGGATGTGGATTTTATAAAGGTGGATGACATAGCAAGGCCATACCGAACCGCCGAAGTAGAAGGATATCAAAAAGCAATAAAGACCAGTGGTCGCGAAATGGTGCTCAGTCTCTCTCCAGGCGAAACTGCTCTTAACGCATCTGCACATGCACAAAAATTTTCCAACATGTGGCGAATGGCAGATGATTTCTGGGACAACTGGGATATGCTTCTGAAAATGTTTGACTATGCCCAGAGCTGGAAAGGCACCGGCGGGCCGGGCCACTGGCCGGATTGTGATATGATTCAGATTGGAAAGCTTTCAAAACGCGGACCTGTCGGACCCGAACGCTACAGCCGTTTTACGGAAGACGAATTATTCACCCATATGAATTTTTGGTGTATCTATAGATCGCCACTGATGCTCGGTGGCAACCTGCCTGAAAACCGTGAACTCGAATTAAAGCTTTTCAGCAACGAAGAAGTGCTGGCTGTAAATCAGCAGGGTGCAAACCCGCGTCAGATTTTTAAGGACAGCAGCACCATGATCTGGATGTCTGATGCCGGTAAAGAAAAAGATTTCTACGTTTCTGTTTTCAATATTGGCAACACTGCTGAAATCATATCGCTGGAATTTAGATCCCTCGGCATCAATGGCAAGGTGACTGTTCGCGATCTATGGCAGAAAAAAGACATCGGAAGTTTTTCAAAGAAATATTCTACCCGTCTCAATGCGCATGGATCGGTGATGCTTCGTGTCACCCAGCGATAGTGCTACAAGACGATGATGGCTTAATTATAAACCAGCCTTCACATCCCTTCCAGCAACCTTGCTGATTGCCGCGCGGTGCAGGAT
>JACMLD010000520.1 GCA_014379785.1 Chitinophagaceae bacterium | reverse complement strand
GGTCTGATAATCTGGATCATCGGGAAGGCACGGCGAAAATGATAAACTGAACTTCTAAATCGGTTCAAATCGGATCAGGAAATTTGTACCCTGATTGATTGTAGAAATAACATCTATCGATCCTTTGTGAGATTGAATGATATTAAGGGTTGCGGCCAATCCCAGGCCCAACCCATTTCTTTTTGAAGTAAAATATGGCTCAAAAAGCCGCGAAAGATTTTCTTCGCTGATGCCGGTACCATTGTCAGCAATGCTGATAATGTGTTGGCTTTTTTCTGATACCAGCGATATCGAAAGCTGTCCCTTTTCCTCTTCCATTGCTTCTATGGCGTTGATAATGATATTCAGAAAGGCGATCTTCAGCTTTCCCATGTCTGCCATGATATATGCGGCGTCATCGGGATAGGTAACGGAGAGTTTTATTCTCTTTAGCGTAATCCTGTCGAGCGACGCAGCGATGCTCTCGTCCAGAATCGCCTGTAATGATGTCTTCTGCAATACTATTTCAGCCGGTCTTGAGGTGTCAAGCAATTCCGAGATCAAATCGCCGATCCGTTTGCTGTTTCTATTGATGATATCCAGATAAAGCCGTCCGGTATCTTCGGTTATTTCAGGTGAAAGTTGTTCGACTGACAGATTGATATTGTTCAGCGGATTCCTAACCTCGTGTGCGAGCGTACGAACCAACCTGCCCGCGGCCCTGAGTTTTTCTGCCTGGAGTGTGGTTTTTTCTGCCTTTTTTAAATTGGTAATGTCATGAATAAGACCCTGGGCATAGTGTGTACCATCGGGATTCGTTTCAAATGATACAGCCACCACGCAACTTTTTTTGTCGTCATTGGCGGTGATCAGTTCCATCTCTTTGTCGTTGAGAGAACCCACAACAGACAGCTGCTTCTGAATCCAGACCTTGTCACTTGGATTGGCCAGCAGATCATACAGCGTCATGTTCAGCAGTTCATTAACGCTGTAACCAAGAATATTTGCGGTGGCCGGATTTACTTCACGAAACCGAAGATTGCTGTCTGTTACAAAAACCGAGTCTTTTGATTTCTCAAATATGTTCCTGAATTTTCTTTCGTTTGCCTTGAGCGCCTTTATACCTGCAGAACGTTCCAGCGCATACCGGATACAGCGCTCCAGCTTTTCTGTATTCAGTTCTGGTTTTACAAGGTAATCCACCGCACCGGCCTGCATGGCCTGGATATCGATTTCATGATTCCCCTTGCCGGTTAAAAGAATAATAGGCTCTTCGCAGTGGTTCGCAATGGCCTCTTTCAGGAGATCCAGACCGGTTTTTGCACCCAGCCTGTAGTCCACGAAATACACATCGTATTTGCGTTCCATCATTTTTGCGAGTCCGTCACTGTATTTGTGCGACCATTCAATAACAAATTTATTGCCTTCAATGCTTTTGAGATATTCACTGGTAATAAAGAAGTCGTCTTCATCATCATCCACAATCAGTATGCGGGTGGGCGTCCTGTCGATAGGCATGGTTCAAAAAGGAGTTTATTGTTTTTCTGGTAATATCACTGTAAACCGGGCGCCTTTCCGCGGCACATTCTCTGCGAAAATGACACCATGATGGTTGTCTACAATTCTTTTGCAAATGGCCAGGCCGATGCCCGTGCCGGGATATTCAGATTTGCCATGGAGACGCTGAAAAATCTGGAAAATCTTTTCTGCATATTCTTCTTCAAACCCAATTCCATTGTCTTCCAACTGAATCCTGTAATAAAGCTTTTCCATGGGAAGCTGCAAACGGTCTTTCTCTTCATCACTCAGCACTGTTGATGTTATTTTGATCTCGTTGACAACGTCCTGTTTTCTGAATTTAATAGAATTTGAAATCAGGTTGTTAAACAACTGCCGCAGCTGGCCTGCATCGCCCTCAATTTCCGGCAGTTCTGACGGTGTAATAATTGTCTTCGCTTCCTCTACTTTCAATTCCAGCTCTGTTCTTACCTCTGAGACTACCGTATTCAGTTCAATAGTCTCGAAGGCGCGGGTGATTCTTGTAACCCTTGAGTATTCGAGGAGGTTCTCAATCAGCAGACGCATGTTTTCCGCAGATGTCAACATTCTTTTCAGATACATCCTGCCTTCTTCTCCCAATTCATTTTCACATTTTACCTTCAGACGCTCGCCAAAGGTGGTCACCTTGCGGAGGGGTTCCTGCAAGTCATGCGATGCTACATATGCAAATTCCTCCAGCTCCTTGTTTGAGCGATCAAGATCACGCAGTTTTCTTTCGAGCTGCTGCTCATATTCTCTCAATTGAGAAACATCTCTTGTGGTGCCGACAATTTTTACCGGCTGACCTTTTTCATCTCTTATCAGTTTGCCAAAAGTTTCCAGTCTTTTCTTTTTTCCCTCTTTGGAGGTAATCATTTCTTCAATGATATAATAGTCCTGTGCCTTCAGCGCCTTTTCGCGCTCCGCAATTCCGCGGGCGCTATCGTCTTTTGACTGGTGGGAAGAGAAAAGATCTGCTGGTATGGTGTTTACATCCGCAGGAGAATATCCAAAGAGCCGGTACATGCCTTCTGACCACGCTGTTTTCCCGGTGGGTACATGCACTTCCCATGAACCATGATTGAGAAATTGTTCTTTCTCAAGTATCATCTCCTTATAAAGCAATAGATCATGATACAGATTGTACTGGTCAGTAATGTCCCAGCTGGTGCCGAGAATACTTTTTACAACTTTATTTTCATCCATCACCGGCTTGGCGCGGGTGGTTACCTTTCTGACTTTGTTATCTGCCGTCACAATACTGTAACTGTATTCGAAATTCGTTTTGTTTTCCACCGCGACAGCGATGGCAGCTTTCAGGTTGGGAAGATCTTCCGGGAGCACGTGTTTAAAATAAAAATCCTGTGTGATGTCTTTGCTCTCACCCTTTTCAAGCTCCAGTAATTTATATATTCCGTTTGAACACTTGAGCTTGCCAGTTTCAAGAGTAATCTCCCAGGTGCCGAATTGCAGTAATTCTTCGGTTTCGCGGTTAAAATCGTTGATTGATTTTATCTCCGCTTCCGTTTTCATTTCGTCGGTAATGTCCTGGGCAATAAAAAGCAGCGACGCAGGTTTGCCCTGCTCGTCTCTTTTTATTACCCTGCCCATTGTTTTGAAATATTTCCAGTCGCCTTCCTTGCGGTTCAGCCTGGACTTATAAGTGTGACTGTCGGTGTCTGTGAGCTCAGAATATTTTAGTAATTCTGACTGTACCATTTCAACGTCCTCGCTGAAGACGAGTTTCATCATGTCGTTGTCCCACCCGCTGACATCGTCAAAGCTGTATCCGAGCAGGTCGGTCATTTTCTTATTGACAAAGCGCAACTTTTTGTTGCTTGTGTCGTACACGTAAATGATTGCTGGGAAGAAATCGGCAAGGTTATCATTGAATGCCTGGCCTTCTCCATTGTGCAGCATCATTTTCAGTGCTTCCCTGGGGTCAACACCTTTGTCATCGTTGTTCATTCCGCTATTGGTTTTTTAATTCCTGATACTGACTCATTTTATTGTACAGCGTCTTTCTGTCAATCTTGAGTATTTTGGCGGCTTTGCTTTTATTGTAATTGGCCTGCTTAAGGGCCTGCAAAATCATTTCATACTCCGCGTCAATGCTCGCTTCTTTCAATGATGTTTCGCTTATCTGAGGTTTGTTAATTACAGCGGCCGGTTCATTATAGGAAGAAATCATCGGGGCCGGACTACCTTCAGCGTTCTCGCTGAACTGTAATTTGCTGTAATGTGCAATTTCAAATGGAAGTGAGGTCGGCTCGATCAAATCAGTGTCGGTCAGCAAAGTTGCTCTCTTGATCACATTTTTCAGTTCGCGCAGGTTACCGTACCACACATAACTTTTGAATATGTTTTCCACCTCCGGTGAAAATCCGGTTACATTCTTTGCAAGTTCCTCATTCGTGAGTTTGAGAAAGTGATTTGCAAAAAGCATCAGGTCATCTTTGCGCTCACGCAGTGGTGGAATATTGATCGTGAATTCGTTGAAGCGATGGTACAAATCTTCTCTAAACTTTCCTGCCCTTGTTGCATTCCACAACAATTCGTTGCTCGCGATGATTATTCTAACATCGAGGTCAATGTCTTTCACGCCACCTACGCGTCGTACCTTTCTTTCCTGCACAACGCGCAGCAGAGAAACCTGGATATCGTAGGAAAGGTTTGATATTTCATCTAGAAAGATGGTGCCGCCATTTGCGTGTTCAAAACTTCCTATCTTTTGATTAAGTGCACCTGTAAAGGCTCCTTTCTCATGACCGAACAGCTCGCTGCCCGCCAGTTCTTTCGAAAGCGCGCCGCAATCTATCGCCACAAAAGGCTTGTCTTTTCTCTTGCTGCGTTTGTGAATTTCCTGTGCAATTGCCTCCTTTCCGCTTCCGCTCTCACCGTAGATGATTACACTGTAATTGGTAGGTGCTACAAGGTCAACCTGTTTGATGATCTTGCGCATCGCATCAGTCGTTCCAAAAATATACTGACCGGAATAAGTGGCCCCGGTTTGTTTTTCTTTTTTCTCTGTCGACGCAGCTGTGGTAGTTGTTGTGGTGCTGGTTTCGCCGCTTGTTTTTTCGGCTGTATGATCCAATGCCTGCTGAATGGTGATGAGAATCTCATCAGGCAGCAGGGGTTTTGTAACATAATCGAGTGCACCCATTTTCATTACCTGTACTGCTGTTCTCATATCGCTGTAGCCGGTCATAATGATGATCGGCATCGACGGAAACTTTTCCTTGATCTTCACAAGCAGCGTGGTACCATCCATGTCTTCCAGTCTGAAATCGCACATCACGAGATCCGGTTGTGATGTTTCAAGATATGCGAGCGCTTTTTTACCATTGTAAATTTCGGTCACTTCAAAACCTTTCCGGGTCAGGAAGCGGTTCAGCAAAAGACACATATCCTTATCATCATCAATAACCAGGATTTTTTTCATTTGATTTTGCATTTACTATTCGGGGTTGGTTTTGTTACTTAGGTTGTTGCTCCAGAGCGCTCTCATCTGTGTTACCGGAATATTGAGCAGCTCGCGGTACTTGGCTACGGTGCGCCTTGCTACATTATAACCTTTGGTACCAAGGATCGATACCAGTTGCTGATCGGTATAGGGCGTCTTTTTATCTTCTGTAGAAATAATCTCTTCAATGGTAGTCTGGATAACACGGTTGCTGATATTATTTCCTTCTTTGTTGACAATGCCTTCTGTGAAAAGATCTTTCAGCAAGATAGTTCCAAATGGGGTCTCAGCGTATTTATTACAGGTTATCCTTGATACCGTAGAAATGTCAACACCTACTTTATCAGCAATGTGTTTCAAAATCATGGGCTTCAGCATCATGATATCTCCGTAAAGAAAATATTCATGCTGCAGTTCCACAATCGCCTTCATTACTTTCAGCATGTTGGATTCACGTTGTTGAATGGCGCTCAAAAACCATTGTGCTGCAGATAGTTTGCTTCTGAGATACTGTTTGGCAGCCTTCGCATTGCTGGCATCCTGCTCGGCAGACTGCACCATCTCTACCCAGGACTGACTGATGTGCAGATTTGATGAGCGTTGGCGATAAAGTGCCACAGTCAGTTGCTCGCCATCCTGTGTTACGATGAAGTCGGGCAAAATGCTGTTGTTGACCTGTGTGGATGTCACCGCAGTCACAACCGGTTTGTTGCCGAGCGTGGCAAGCAGGTGAAGAACGATCTTGATCTCATCGTCTTCCAGTTTCAAACTTCTTTTTATCTTTTCAATATTGCAGCTGTGCAGATCGGTATAGTGATTTTTGAGTAGCTGGATTGCCATCTTCACGTCCGGACGCTTGGTATTCATTTTTTCCAGGCGGAACATGAGATACTCCTGTACGTTGCGCGTAGCAACGCCCAAGGGTTCCAGATTCATGATAAAGCGACTCATGTCGTCAATATCCTGCGGCTCAACCCAGATATTCTTTTTAAATGAAATTTCGGTGGCAAGGGCTTCTGAATCCTGCTCCAGAAAACCACTTTCATTGAGTGAGTCGATCAGAAAGTCGAGAATAAAATATTTCTCATCAGGAAAATCGGTAAAGCGACACTGCTTTTTCAGATCTTCGCGAAAATCGACGGAGTCCGCAAGAGGCTTGTCGGGGAGCTGGTTGGCGGCAAAGTAATTTTCATATTCAGTCTTGTAGTCCGGAATATCGTCATAACCATATTCCTCCCAGTTCTGAAAATCCTGAACGGTCTCTTTCGAAAATTTGTCGGCTGCTCCATCTTCCTGAAAAGCGGTTTCTTCCAATAACGGATTTTCGTTCAGTTCATCCTGAATACGAAGTTCCAGTTCCAATGAATTCAGGTGGAATAGATTGAGAAGTTCAATCTGCTGGGGGAGAATCTTATGTTGCTGTTTTTGGGATTGTACCTGGCTAAACATGATTCAAAGGATTATTTGAGGTAGGTATAGGACAAAATGGACACCAAATTCCCCGTTTTGAGAATCCGACCCTTAAATAGCACTGAATTACCCATTTTAGGCGTATATTATTTATCAACCTTTTGATAGCCACTGTTGAAAACATTGAAAATCAGTAATCCTTGTAGAAAAATATCTACAAAGATTGGGGAAATTGACCTACAATGAGGCAAAAACTTACTTATCTTTTTATCGCTTTTGGATTGTCCTTTATAATCCTGATAGCGCTTTCCTATGTTTTCTTCCGGCAGCTGGATGATCTGACAGGCAGTGCGGAGAGCGTGGAAAGTACCTATGGTAACATCAATATCCTGAGTAGTGTCGACCGGGATCTTACACTGGCCGAATCGAGTCAGCGGGGATTCATGCTTACGGGCGACAGCATGTTTTTGAGCAGGTTGAATGAGTCAGCCGCCCGGCTACGGATATCGATGTTGGCTCTGAAACTGGGTATGGATGGGGAACACAGGCGGAACCAGGACATCAAGCAGCTTCAGGGTTTTGTAACCATGCGGCTCGCGTATCTCCATAATAATATGGCCGACCTTTCTCTTGACCGGGATACCTTGCGCGCCCGTTTATCAGATGGAAAGACGGCAATGGATTCCTGCCGTAAAATCATTACAAGGATGGAACAGGTAGAAAGGCAGGACCTCGCATCAAAAAGCCGGGACCAGGAAAATTTCATTTCGGCCACGCCAGGTCGTTTCCGCCTGATTTTCACCTTTTCATCTATCGTGTTCCTCCTCTCTTTTCTTTTTATCACCAGGGAATTTACGGGTCGCATCCGTTACCAGAATGAACTGGAAAGATCCGTTCAGGAGCTGAGTCGCGTCAATACCGAGCTGCAGGATTATAGCTTTGTGGCATCACACCGTATGCAGGAGCCACTCCGGAAAATTCAGACCTTCAGTAACCGTCTCAGAGTGACACATGCCGGAAGTCTCAATGAAGAAGGAAGGCTGATTTCCGCAAGAATAGATCAGCTCGCTGGTGAGATGCAGGGTCTGATGGAGGATTTCGTGCATTTTATGTCGCTCTCGCAAAATGTCGAGAAACTGGCATCCGTAAATCTTAACCGTCTTATTGCTGAAGTGGAAACTGATATCAGGGAAAGTTATCAGAAACCTGTTGTGGTAGAGGTGGGTCAACTGAGTTCGGTGACAGGCTATCCAAAACAATTGTATTCACTATTCCGGGCGCTGCTTGACAATTCAATAAAATTTTTCAAACCAGGCGAGACACCTCATATAAAAATAACCAACGAAATAATTGCGTACAATAATCTACCCCCTGGCAAGACACTGATAAAAAGCGACTTTATAAAAATCTCTTTTCTCGATAAAGGAATTGGCTTCAACAATGAGTTCCGGGAAAAAATTTTCGGCTTGTTTCAGCGACTGGATTCTGACAACCATGAAAATCAAGGCAAAGGGGTTGGACTTTCAATTGTAAGGAGGGTGATGTTTAACCACCACGGATTTGTAGTTGCCGATGGCACGTTGGGAGAAGGAAGCGTGTTCTATTTATATTTCCCTATCAAGAAAGCATTTTAGCCACCAACAATCTCTCCGCCATTCGGATGCAAAAACTGGCCGGTGATATAGCTTGAGTCGCTGCATGCCAGGAAGAGATAAGACGGCGCTACTTCTGACGGTTCTCCTGCGCGTTTCAATGGCACATCACTTCCATGTTTTGCAACTTTTGCGGGTTTAAAACTGGACACAATCAGGGGTGTCCAAATTGGTCCCGGCGCTACACCATTCACACGGATACCTTTTTCAGAAAGACTTGCCGCCAGGCTTCTTGTAAAGGATACAATGGCACCTTTGGTAGCAGAATAGTCGAGCAGATCTGCACTGCCACGGTAAGCAGTAACCGAAGAAGTGTTTATGATACTTCCGCCCTTTCTGATTGATGGCATTGCATATTTTGTAATCCAGAACATCGAAAAAATATTTGTTTCAAACGTCTTTCTCAGATTCTTGGTACTGATGTCTGTGATTGATTTTGTCTCGTAATGAATGGCGGCATTGTTTACGAGAATATCTATCTGTTTAAATTTTTTAACAGTTTTCTGAACGATAGATTTACAAACGCTCTCTTTGCTGATATCTCCGGGTAGCAACAAACATTCGCGGCCAAACTCTTCCACCATTTTACAGGTATCTTTTGCATCCTTGTGTTCGTTCAGATACGAGATGGCAACATTCGCCCCTTCCTTGGCGAAGAGAACGGCCACTGCCCGTCCTATTCCACTGTCACCACCGGTGATCAGCGCCGTTTTGCCGGATAGCTTTCCGCTGCCTTTCACGGCTGTATTTTCAGCAACCGGCTGCGGACTCATCCTGCTTTCCTGCCCCGGCCGATCCTGATGTTGCGGTTTGCGAAGTAATTTTTTTGGATTGCTTTTCTGCATAGTGTTCGCTTTGTTTACTTGTAGTAATAATCGTACCTGTGTCAGGTAAAATTGTGATTTCACTATCTTAATTCTCCATAATTTTGGCGGATGGCCACAGGAAAGTATTTTATATTGATAGCTGAGGACGATGCAGACGACAGGTTTCTGTTGCAAACCGCATTCACCGAGAAAGGTTATGAGGATAAAATAGAGTTCGTGGAGAACGGTGTGGAACTATTAAAATATCTGCGTGCCATAGAAGGCAATGGCATGACCAACCATCACTATCCCACGTTTATTCTTCTTGATCTCAATATGCCGAAAAAGGATGGGAGAGAAGTATTAAAAGAAATCAAAGAAGATCCGGCTTTAAAGAAAATTCCTGTCATCGTATTTACCACAACGAAAAATGACGCGGAGATCAAGCGCTGCTATGAGCTCGGTGCAAATACTTATGTGGTAAAACCAGTGAGTTTTGATTCGCTGCTAAAGGTAGTGGAAGACATCAGGGCCTATTGGTTTAACATCGCCTGTATTGCAGAATGATCAGGCTTCGTTTCCTGTCTCATTTTTTTTTCTACCAAAAATTCTTCCCAGCAAACCACTTCCTACTTTTTTCATTACAGTCGGTGCTACCACTTTTGTCAGCCATCCGGCCTTTGGAAAAAGCAAGGTAGAAGTGAGTCCGTTCGCCAGCAGATCAAGTCCCGTACCTATCAATGAATTGTTCCTGTTTGGTGCGGTGATGTTTCCCACAAAAGAAACCATTTTCAAAAGCGGCTTCGCTTTCTCTTTCAGTTCCTGTACATCATCCGACACCTGCTTTCTCTGCTGATTAAACAGAATCTGCAATCTTAGTCTCTCTGCTACCAGGTCATCATATGTCTGGATCTGATTATTCATACATTTTTTTTACGAGCGCATTGCGAATGCCTGGAAGTAAAACCGATTTTCTGATTGCCATGAAAATAATAAAGAAGAATGCAAAGATACCTGCTGTGATGAAGAAGCCGGCTTTCATATTGTTCATGACTTCTCCGATCCAGATTGCGAGACCGGCACCTGCAAAAAAGAGAACGAAAAGTCCCAGGGTTGCACCAATACTCATCGATAAACCTGTTGACGCAGCATTGCTTGCTTTTTCGGCTGCAGTAGCCATCGATAGTCGATAAGAGGTATCTATCAGTTCACCCAGATGTCCGGTGAGTTTTTCTGCTATTGGTTGAAGTGGTTCCATATTTTATATAATTAAAAAAGTTCACAATTCGCGGCTACTGTTGCCTTGAACTGTGAACTTCATTGCGATAGCGGAAGACTAAGAGTATGTTTCTTTTGCTTTGTTAAAGGCGCCTTCTGCCTTTGACTTATAATTAGAAGCTTCTTTGCTCGCAGATGATTTCAGACTTTCAAATTCTTCCTTACCTGCGTTGAAAAGATCGCCTGCTTTTTTAGCCCAATCTCCGGCACCGGATTTAATCTTGCTTCTCAGTTCAGATCCTTTTTCAGGAGCAAGAAGAAGTCCTATCACTGCACCGGCAGCTGCTGCACCGATTATACCGAGTATCACTTTGCTAGTGGTGTTCATGGTAAAAGTTTTTAGATTTATTAAAATTGATTTCTCATACCAGTGAAATTTGTGTGCCAGAATCGCAATTATTCTCTAATCAACTCTAAATTAGCAGGAAACCGGGGCTGAAGAAAATAGCAACTAATATCTCGTCTGCGTTAAAAATCAACGAATAATGGTCGTTTTTGGGTAAAAAATTCAACAACTTTATTTAAAGTTTGACGATACAGCATCAGACACAGAAAGGAATTTTTGGTAAGGTTTTTTATATAATAAGGAAGTATGAATAAGAAGAAAGTATTGATTATAGATGACGAGACGGATTTCTGCCTACTGCTACAGTCCTTTTTTTCAAGAAAAAATTATGAGGTTCACCTCTCAAATTCTCTCGAAGCGGGAATGGATGCTCTGCAGAGAGCCAAACCGGACATTGTTTTCCTGGACAATAATCTGCCTGATGGATTAGGTTGGGAAAAGGCAGAATTCATACTCGAACAGTTTCCTTATCTCCAGCTTAACCTCATCAGTGCTTATCATTACGACGTTCCCAAAAGTGATGGGACCGCTTCTTTTCGTATCTGGGAAAAGCCCATTAATCTGGCCGAACTTAACCGGCATTTTGCATAGCTGCTAACAAAGACAAATCTTTTAAAAACCGATGACTCAGGAAAGGCCAGCAGATAAGCCACGCAGATCGATCCTCAAAAGGATTGGCCGCGGCGTACTTATCTTTTTGCTGGTTATTGTTGCGCTCATTGGTTTAAGTATCGTACTAATTCAAACCGAATACGTTCAAAACATTGCAAGAAAGCAGGGTCAGAAATGGCTGGCGGGAAAGCTTAAGACCAGGGTCGAAATCGGTTACCTCTACGTTGGGTTCCCCAATGAAGTCACGCTTAAGAATATTTATATCGGAGACAGGCAGAATGATACACTTTTGTCAGGCGGCAGTCTCAAGGTCGACATCGATATGTGGAAACTGCTGAAGAATGAACTTCGAATCAGCCAGGTGGAATTGAAGAATATAACGGCGAAGGTTACACGCGTATTGCCGGATACCGCTTTCAATTTTCAATTTATTGTGGATGCGTTTGCCTCCGATGAAAAAAATCCGGAAACGGTGAATGACTCAACTGCATTGTCGATGTCACTCGACAGGTTGATGTTGGACAGTGTCAGGTTCGTCTACAATGACGTCATTACAGGAAATGATATGGAAGTTTTCATTGGTCACAACGAGACCGTCATGAAAACACTCGACCCGCAAAAACAGATTTTTAATGTCGCACTTCTTAAACTGGACAATGTTCGGGGCAGGGTGTATCAGAATAATCCGCTCCGCCTCACCCCCGCTGTTGAAAAAATCAGAGATTCCACGACCGCACCTCCGCAATTGATATTTCGTGATATTGACCTTTCATCCATCAATCTCGACTACCGGAATGCAGTAGCGGGATTGTTTACTGATATAAATGTCGGTAGACTGAAAGGACAGGTTGAAAAGTTTGATCTGGCCGGAATGAGTGTTACCATGAATACCCTTGCAATGAGCGGAACCAACGCCGCTGTCAGGCTTGGAAAAAAGAAAGCGGCAGATCCTGG
>JACMLD010000519.1 GCA_014379785.1 Chitinophagaceae bacterium | reverse complement strand
GATCAATACTTTCTTTTCAACCAGGCTTCCGGAACCGGTACAATGCAAATATTCATCGACCGGTTATCAGCAGACAGCATTGCTGATTGTATCTGGATCTTTGTACCATCCGGACTCATTGTAGGGTGGGGGTGATCCGCCGCAGTGGTTTTATGTCCGGTGGATAGTAACATCATTTCACCGGTATGTCTGTCTATCAGATAAATATTTCTTGCAAAATCGTCCCCTACGGCCCATCTGCCGTCTGATGAACCGGAGACATGCCAGAGTCCGCTACCAGACGGAGTTTGACCCTCGATGATCATTTCTCTTGTGCGCAGGTTAACGATTCCGAGACCCGTAGGTTTTTCTCTGGTGCCGGATGGTCCCCACGCGGATTCCTGACCGGGATTTGCACCGGTTACAGGCGTGCCTGTTGCTGCATCTTTGCTGGTGCCGGCTATCTTACGGTGACCCATAATCGCAATGGCCACTTCATCTCTTCCTATCACGGCTTCGTGGGTCACCCACTCATGTTCCGCTTCCGGATAGAGAGGTCTCAGACCTGTTCCGTCTGACATCACCGTCCACGTGCGTTGGGGCGATTTGCCACCTGTTTCCCAGCAAAAAATTATCTCGCCGGCTACCCAGGGATTTGTTTGTATATGTCCGATTTGAAAAGGTACGGATACAACATATTTTATTTCACCTGTATTGATATTCATTGCCGCGATGCCCGATGGGCCAGCTCCCATATTGCGAGGTCCGAAATTATTCTCAAGCTTTGTGCCTTCTCTGAGATGCTTTGCAGCAGCCGTTTTGCTCACACGAAAGAAAGCCCATTCCTCACCGCCATCCAATGCCATATCGCCACCCGCCCCAAGTTCTGCCGGTGTGGTGCCGCAAATCCGCTGATATTTTTCCTGTCCGGCTATCTTACCGTCTTTGCTGTCAGCGAAAAGTTTTGCGAGGTCCACTTCTACTATCTGCATCTTTCCGGAGCGGGTGGTATCCGGATTACGCAGGAAATACAGTTTCATCGATTTTCTTGCCACATTGAGCATGCCGGTATAACCGCCTTGTGTTACTTGTATGATCTCGCCTGTCTTTTCATTCACCGCCATCGCTTCTCCTTTCACACGCGATGATCTGAATACGAGCCAATTGCCGTCTGAGGTCCACTGATTATGTGTCTGGTATATTTTGGAATCACCGGCCGGGGTGCTGGTAAGGAAAACCAGCTCGGTACCCGTTACCGGATCCTTCACGATTTTTCTTTCCGATGGAAATGTTTTTCCGATTTGAGTGTATGCAATGGTTGTTGAAAAGAAAAACAGAACAAGTAGACAAGCTTTCATTATTGTTATTTAGACACTTGTAAATTACAATAAAGAAATCACAACCGTGTCCGGGCCCGCTGCTATTTCTTCTCTTCAAATTTATCAGCACGCAGTCTGATAATGCGTCCGGGATTTTCGTCCATTACCGCATGCAGGGTTATCTGGCCATTCTTTCCTTCAATAGTAATGGTCATTTTTCTGGCATCACCACTTGCATTGGTAAGCGTTGTTTTTACAATCGTAATTCCATCTTTAAATGGAGTTGACCAATTGCAGGTAAACGATTCTATGGTCCCCGTTCTCTTCTTTTCTTCCGAGCCGGGAATGAGTATCATAACGTTTTTGTCCAGTTCAATACTTGTGGCTTCATCTACAGACCGCTGTACGCTGCTGTCTTCACCAAGGTATTGTGTGACTGAAGCGGTGAGAATGATTTTTTTGTCGCACTGCGCCTGAGTCGCGGCAGCAGCCAACAGGAGAAGTCCTGCAAACAGTATCTTTTTCATAAATGATGGTTTAATGCGGCACGAATCTAAGGATTGCCTACTACCATGCTATGTGTAATACCGGGACGGTAAAATTAAAAGGCTGAATGGTGAAGGCTCAAAATCTGATTCCAGATTTCATCATTCACATCCACGCCATTTTCATCTGCTACCATTCTTCGTTTTTCCATTCCATCGCCCGGCAAGCGTATTGCACTGTCATCAACAGAATCAGAACTCCTCGTGTACTCAATGATTTTGTCAACGATATCACTGCTGACATTTTTTGCATCGAAACATAAAAAAAACTGAGACACACCATACTCGTTTCCATCAGACGTTATCTCGCCCACAGATCTTCCGCCACTGAGTCCGGTGACCAGCATGTCGAGCAGTAATGACAATCCGGAACCCTTCCAGAAGCCAGCCGGCAATGTTCTCAGGGTTTTGGAGATTGCTTTGGGATCGTTCGACAATAAACCAGCTTCATCGTATCCTCCCGGAACAGGCAAAGGTTTTCCCTCCAACTCGTAGGACTGTAACTTGCCATAAGAAAATTGGGACATCGCCATATCGAGTACTACATGTCCATCTTCACGAGGCACGGCTATGACCAGCGGATTATTGCCAAGCGTGGGATCCACTCCGCCCCAGGGCGGCATATTGGCGATGGTATTGCTGCAGCAGATAGCCATACAACCCAGGTGAGCTGCCTGCCAGCCATAGTATCCACCCCGCATCCAGTGATTGGTATTCTTCAACGTAACCAGGCCGATGCCATTTTTTTTCGCAAGCACGGTGGCTCTCTCCATACAAACCGAAGCATTGTACATACCCGCGCCGAGTTGGCCATCCCAATGTTCAACCATGCCCGTCATGCCCGACAGTTCGGGTTCTGCACCAGGACTGATCAAACCTTCCGCAATATTTTTCACGAAAACCGGAAAGCGATTCACCCCATGGGAATGAACGCCATCTCTTGTATTGGCACTGAATATTTCTGCACAAACAGCCGCCTTCGTTGCTGAAAACTGATTTGCGATCAGAATTTTTTCAAAATACTCCTTCAAAACTTTTACAGACACTATCATAACAAAACGAAAATAGTGCTATTCAATCATCAAATCCGGCATCTCGGCAATCTCCTGCACCGGAGGCCCTTTTCCTTTTGTCTCTTGCGAATTATTATCATTTTAAAAAATGCTTATGAAGTATGTACTCTTAGTTGTTTTATTGTGCCGGGGACTGCTGCTGCCTGCGCAGGACAGATCCGTTAGCGGTGTAGTGCAGGATGAAAAAGAGGTGGCCGTGCCATTTGCAACGATTACAGAGACCGGGACGAAAAATGCAGTCCAGGCAAATGAGCAGGGTCAATTTGCCATCAAAATAACAGGCAAATCAGGCCTTACTATTTCTGCCGCAGGATATGAAAGCAGGGTAATCACATCATTGAATAATCCGTTGAAGATAACAATGGTCAGAGCAGACGGGAAACTGGAGGAAGTCGTCGTCTCCACACTCGGTGGACGCCGAACCCGCAACCAGCTGGCATATGCGGCCCAGCAAATAAATGGCGACGAGGTCAGCAAAAACCGGAATTCAAACTTCATCCAAAACCTTTCCGGTAAAGTTGCCGGTCTCGATATCAAACAGGGTAACTCCATGGGTGCATCCACCAATGTTGTTATCAGAGGCGTAAAATCAATCACCGGAAATAACCAGGCACTGTTTGTTATAGACGGTGTGCCATACAACAACGGAGCCGGTACCACAACCTCTCAAAACAATTCTCAAAGAACAGGAGGTGGTGGCTACGACTACGGCAATGCTGCAGCCGATATCAATCCAGACGACATTGCATCGGTTACGGTACTCAAAGGCGCCGCGGCGAGTGCACTATTCGGATCACAAGGTTCAAACGGCGTGATACTCATCACCACAAAAAGAGGTGCCAAAGGCATTGGCATCACCATTAATTCAGGCGTGTCTGTTGGCCGGATTGACAAATCCACCTTCCCGAAATATCAGAGAGAATATGGTGCAGGATATTTCCCGACAACCCGGTATGAAGACCCTTCGCAGTTATTTCTTTTCAGGGATGTGAATGGAGATGGCACGAATGACCTGGTTGCTCCCATTCATGAAGATGCTTCTTATGGAGCCCGTTTTGATCCGAACCTGATGGTATATCAATACGATGCATTTGACCCGCTTTCTCCAAACTACCGCAAGCCGAGGGCATGGGTTGCAGGCGCAAATGATCCATCAAAGTTTTTTGAAACAGCGTTTTCTTCCAACCAGTCGATCCTGATCGACGGCGCATCCGACAAAGGAACATTCAAACTCGGATATACCAGGAACGACGACAAGGGCATCCTTCCCAACAGTAAGATCAAAAAGAACCTGCTCAACTTTGGTGCTACCTATAATATCACTGATAAGCTCACCGCAGGTGCCTCCCTCAATTTTTCAAATATCGACGGGAAGGGCAGATATGGCACAGGTTACGACGGAGCCGGTGCAAGAAACCTGATGACAAGTTTCAGACAATGGTGGCAGGTCAATGTTGATATTAAAGACCAGAAAGAGGTGTTCAACAGAACGGGTCTCAACAGATCCTGGAATATAAAAGCCGGCGATCCGTATGCGCTCACACCCAATTTCTGGGACAACCCTTACTGGGTTGTTTATAAAAACTATGAAACCGATACCCGTAACAGGTATTTTGGCAATACAAATCTGAACTATGTAGTTGCAGACTGGCTGACCATCACAGGTCGTATAGCACTTGATTCTTACAATGAGATTATTGAGGAAAGAAGAGCCGTGGGCAGTACAAATACAGCTTCGTATTCAAGATTCAACAGAAGCTATCGCGAAACAAATATTGACCTCCTGGCAACCATCAACAAGGATCTGACAACTGAACTTGCTTTGAAAGGATTGCTGGGCACGAATATCCGCAAGCAGAACACTTCCTATATCAGGGCAAGAACAAATGGTGGGTTGATAGTACCGGAAGTCTACGCTCTGTCTAATTCACTCAATGCACCTCTCACTCCGGAGGAATTTGAAGGAAAAAGAGAAGTGCAGGGGGTTTTTGGCGGGGCTACGCTTATCTGGAGAAATATGATCACGCTTGACGCTACCATGAGACGGGATGTGTCATCCACGCTGCCCAAGGGAAATAATGTGTACTACTATCCATCAGTATCCGGAGGATTTACGTTTTCCGAACTACTGCCTTCACTAACCTGGCTTTCGTACGGGAAGTTGCGGGCTAATTACGCCCAGGTAGGAGCCGATGCTCCCCTCTACACTGTCAGGGATGTGTATGGTGTTGTGAATCCCTTCGGATCAAATCCCCAATCAGCAGTTACGGGATTAAACAACAACTACACAAAAAACAATCCGGATCTCAAACCCGAACTGACACGCAGTATGGAAGCTGGTATAGAGCTCGCGTTCCTAAAAAATCGCATAGGCCTTGACGTTACATACTACAAAACAAAAACAATTAACCAGATTCTTCCTGTCGAAGTGTCAACAGCAACTGGTTACGATGCAAAATACCTGAATGCAGGTTCGATGGAAAACAAGGGCATCGAGGTTTCACTCAATGGCAGTCCCGTCAGGTCAAAAGATTTTACCTGGAACGTGACCGTCAACTGGTCAAAAAATGACAACAGGGTAGTGGAACTGTTTGAAGGCGCTGAAAACCTGCTGCTTGGCAATTTTCAGGTAGGAACCATCAATGCTACGGTTGGACAGCCATACGGAACCATCCGTGGCAGTGATTATATCTATACGAAGGGACAAAAAACGGTTTCTGCAACGGGCAGGTATTTAAGGACTTCGAATGCCAATATCGTTATCGGAAACGTTAACCCCGACTGGATGGGTGGTATCAACAACTCCTTTAAATACAAAAATCTCTCGCTGAGCTTCCTTATCGATGTAAAACATGGCGGTGATGTATTGTCATTAGACATGTATTATGGACTCTCACAAGGTATGTATCCGGAGACAGCCGGTCTGAACGATCTTGGAAAGCCTTCAAGAGCGCCGCTGGCAGAAGGTGGTGGTATCATTTTACCCGGTGTGGATGCAACCGGAAAAGCAAATACCATTCGTGTGGTGAATGGCTACGGCACTTACGGTGATTATAGAAATCCGGCAAAAGGATTTGTGTACGATGCGAGCTATGTAAAACTCCGAGAGGTGGTGATGAATTACTCACTCCCCTCAACTTTTGTATCAAAACTCAAAGCTTTCAAGGGAATAGATCTGTCATTGGTGGGTCGCAACCTCTGGATCATTCACAAAAATCTGCCCTATTCAGATCCCGAAGACAGCCTCGGGGCAGGAAATATCCAGGGCTACCAGGCAGGTGCATATCCAACTGTCAGAACCCTCACTTTTAATGTCAAACTGAAATTTTAATTATGAGAAAAATAATTCTGGCGATACTGGTTTTGAGTGCAGGCCTTTCCTGCACGAAAAACCTGACCAAACTTAACGATGATCCAAAAAATCCGAAAGAAGCTCCTTCGTACGCATTTCTGACAAACGCTGAAAGGAGACTATCGGATGTATTGGCATCCTCCAATACCAATGTTAACATCTATCGGTTGATTGTCCAGCACTGGCAACAGACACAGTACACCGATGAGAGTAATTATGATTTGGGAACAAGGGCCATCAATGACAATATCTGGGACATCCTTTACCGGGATGTGCTGAATGACCTTAAGGAAGCAAAAAAGTTGATACCGGAAGATGTGGCGGATGTCAATGTTCAGAAAAATCAGTTAGCCATTGCGGAACTTCTACAGGTGTATGCGTACTACTATCTTGTTACTACCTATGGCAATATCCCTTATTCGGAGTCGCTGGATGTATCCAAGCCTTTCCCCAAATACGACGATGCCAAAATCATCATGGCTGACCTGATAACGAGATTGGATGCGGCCACGGCAACAATAACGACCAATGCGGCAAGCTTTGGAAGTGCAGACATTATTTACGGGGGCAATACCTCAAAATGGAAAAAATTTGCCAATTCCATAAAACTCAAAATTGCGCTCACCATTGCTGATGACGATGCTGCCAAGGCAAAAACTGCCGTGGAAACAGCGGTGACAGCAGGGGTCTTTACCAGTGCCGACGACAATGCATTGTTTCAGTATCTTTCTGCTCCACCAAACACCAATCCAATCTGGGTGGACCTGATCCAGTCTTCAAGAGATGATTTTGTTGCGGGCAGCACATTGGTCAACGAACTGAAAAGGTTGAGCGACCCGCGTCTCGACAATTTCTTTACAACAGATCAAAACGGTGGATATTCAGGCGGAGAGCCCGGGGAAGGCACTGCCTTCGCAGCTGTATCTCATGTCAGTCCAACGATAACCGCACCAACATTCCCTGGTACCCTGATGGACGTTGCAGAAGTGGAATTTCTGCTTGCAGAAGCTTTTGAAAGAGGATTTAACGTTGGTGGTTCAGCAAGAAGTCACTACGACAAAGCCATCACGGCATCAATAATCGCCTGGAACGGCACTGTTGCTGAAGCAAATATCTATCTCGCACAGCCCGGCGTATCGTATCTCACAGCACCTGGCAACTGGCGGCAAAAGATCGGTATGCAAAAATGGCTGGCGCTGAATAACCGTGGATGGGATGCCTGGATAGAATGGAGGAAGTTTGACTACCCTGCACTCAACCCTGCATCAAATGCGGTATCAGATATTCCGGTACGGTTTCCTTACCCGGTGAAAGAACAGAATGTAAACCGGTTGAATTACGAACAGGCGTCTACCGCCATCGGTTCGGATGAAGTGTCAACAAAACTGTTCTGGGATAAATTTTAGTATTTAATAGTCCTCCATTTTTTACTAAGAAGCCGGCCGCGTGGCCGGTTTTTTTTATGCACGGTATTCCATTCATCCTTTTTCATTGCATCGTAAATACTTCGGATACTAATTTGTGTATCAAAGAAAATGATATGTCGATAGCACAAAAAATGCTGGGTGGAATGCTGTTGTGTACCTTATTTTCTGGTTGTTGCCGCGAAGCAGGATTCTGCCCGGAACCCGATACAAGGGAGTTTGCGTTGAAAGGCTTTAATAAAATTTTAGCCAGTGACGAATTTATTTTTGTAATCACCAGATGCAGTGACTCAACAAAGAAAGTGAGGGCGAAAGGTTGCGCAACTGATATCGCGGATCTGAAACTGGAGCTGAAAGACGGAGTAATGGAAATGAGGTATAAGAAATACAGGTCAGACAGACACCTGATTGAATTTGAGGTAAGCAGCCCCGTTGAGGTGGAGGTGAGTTTTTTCAAAACGCCGAGGATATACCGGAAAAACAACAAAACTTAATCCTGAAATGCCGGTGGATGCTACCGAAATGCAGCATTAACTGTTTAGATTGACAGCAAGTTATCCTGACGAAAATGATCGGATATATAATTTTACAAAAATAAAAATGAATGTTTTTTAAAGAAAAACAACTTCGTATCTACGGGTTTTTGTCTGTAGTTTTTATATTCTATTTCTTTTTCATGCTCGAGATGTTTTTCTCCTGGCGCGATGAAAACATGTGGCTGAAAACCATCTCAATCACCTTGCTGTTTGCATTGGCCATCTGGGAGGTGCCGCGTTATTTTATCAAAAGGATCCGGGAACGTTTTCAGGGCACCAGCCTGGCAAAACTCAGAGTGAGGTACACATTGCTGTTTGTCATTCCATACGCTTTTTTAATCGGGTTTCTGAGAATAAATATTGAACACACGAGTAATCTCTGGGGTGTACCCATCGCCACTTTCACGACTTATTCCTATTCCATCGGCATCAGTTTGTTGTTTGTTTTATTACAACTGGCAGTTTATGAAAGTCTGTATTTTTTTGAGGAATGGAATAAATCCCGCGAGGAAACGGAGGAGCTGCGCCGAACAAATTATCAAATACAATTCGATTCGCTCAAAGTACAGATTCAACCACATTTTCTTTTCAATGCACTCAATACACTGATCGGTCTCATGAAGGTCGATACGCCAAGGGCTATCCGGTTTACGGAAGAAATGGCGAGGGTGTACCGGTACTTGCTCGAAGCAAACAATTCTCAGATGATCTCCCTGGCGGAAGAAATGGATTTTACGAGGGCGTATTTCTTTCTGCTCAAAACCCGCTACTGCGAAGGTCTTCATCTGGAAGCGGAAGGCCTGACTACAATGAATGATTTTAGTCTGCCGCCGCTGAGTCTGCAGTTGCTGATAGAGAATGCGGTAAAACACAATATCATTACAAGAGAACGCCCGTTGCATATCCGGATGAATTTTGAACCGGCCATGGGAAAATTGACAATCACCAATAATATGCAGCAGAAAAAAGGGTTGTACAACACCGGGCATGGACTCATGCACTTAAAAAAGAAATTTGAATTATTACATATGGGAGACGTGAATATTTTTTCTTCGGGAGAAATATTTTCTGTCACCCTTCCATTAAAAAGAATTGCGTCATGAAAGTTGTAGTGATAGAAGATGAAACAGTAGCGCTTGAACATTTGAAATCGATGCTGCAGGAGACCGACAACGAAATTTCTGTGGTCGCCGCACTCGACAGTATTGAATCTGCCACAAAATACTTTGGCACAAATCCGAGAGTTGATTTGGTGTTTATGGACATTGAATTGGGGGATGGCCAGAGCTTCGAGATTTTCAAACAGGCGAGAATTGATGCACCGGTGATCTTTACCACCGCCTACCAGGAACATGCATTGAAAGCTTTCAAGCAGAACAGTGTTGACTATCTGCTGAAGCCGGTAGACATCCATGAGCTGGAAGCAGCTATTGATAAATTTCGTCGTCAGCACGGATTGTTGTCGCTATTAAAAAGAGTAGAGAAACAGGGAGAGGTGAAAACAAGATATCTCGCGAAAACCGGTACCAGACTCATTTCTGTGCTGGGAGAAGATATTTCTCATTTTTATACGAGAGACAGGATGCAATATATCAAGACGCATAAAGGAGAAAGTTTTGCGATTGACAAAAGACTCGATGAGATCGAATCGGATATGGACGACAAGCTTTTTTTCCGCGCCAACCGCCAGTTTATCGTGAGTTATCATTCCATTCAGAAAGTGCATACCTGGTTTAGCGGAAAACTAAAGGTGAGTGTGTCTCCAGAGTCGTATGAAGAGATTATTATCAGCAGGCTGAGAGCGGGTGATTTTAAGAAATGGTTGGGGGAGTAGGGGAAGATGGGAAGATGAGCAAATGTGCAAATGAGCAAATGTGGGCGCTGCGCGCCGAATGAGGGGAAATGTGGGAGAATGTGGCGCAAAGGCGGTGCTGTCATGCCGAGCGAAGCCGAGGCATCCCCGGCCGGTAACGTACACACTATGTAATAGCTGGAGACCTCTCGGCTTCGAGGTGACTGCCGAAACCAGTCAACGTATCAACTGATCAACGTATCAACTGATCAACTATGATTTACGCAAACATCTTTATCCCATAATGCCCAATAGCAGTAAACACCGCGCAGCGGGTCACAATACCAATGCAGCACCAGACGATCAGTTTTTTTAAGGGAGCGTTGAGGGCCAGTCCAAGTCCAATACTCGCGGGTGCGCCAACGGTCATGGTGCCGGCGAAACCCAGACCAATGATGCCATATTTCATCCAGATACGATAGGGCAATCCGGTGTTCAGTTTCTTCTCTTTTGGCGGCTTGTTGCCGCGAATCAGTTTTTTGATCTTATCTCCCAGAAATGCCGTAACGAAAACTCCGGCCAGTCCGCCAACCATGCTGGCAAGGAAGATTGTAACCGGGTCAAGTTTAAATGCAAAACCTGTAGGAATCGCAACATATATTTCAAAACTGGCCAGCGCCGCCACGGTAAGAATTTCAAACATCAGCAAAAATGTCTTTTAAAGTTCCGCAAAACTAATCTAATTCAACTGCAGTTCAGGTACTATCAGCGACTGAAATCGTTAATTTTAGGCATGGCAACGAGCAAACACGATGATTACCCGGTTTTTGAGTTTAAGGAGAGTCCCGCCTTTGAAAAGTGGCTCTCAAAGAATTTCGAAAAATCTGAAGGCACCTGGCTGAAAATTGCCAAAGCAAAGACAGGCATTACAACCATTTCATATATGGAGGCGATTGACATAGCCCTCTGCTATGGCTGGATCGATGGATTGAGGCGTGGTCTTGACGAAACCTATTTTTTG
>JACMLD010000518.1 GCA_014379785.1 Chitinophagaceae bacterium | reverse complement strand
TTGAACAGCCACCCGCTTATTTCTGTCGTCGGTAACGTAGCTTATCCCTTTCATAACAATAATTTTAAACAAATTTAGCAGAAATCCAGAAATAGATTCAAGCTTAGTTTTCAGGCTTAACTTATATCTTGAGTCGGTTAAATTTTCAATTCTTATACACCTTTCCGTCCTTCATCACAAAATTGACCTTACCCATTTTTTGTACATCTGTAAAAGGATCTCCTTCGACAGCAACAATATCTGCGAGCTTCCCTTTTTCGATACTGCCGATGATATGCGAGACGCCCAGCAGTGTGGATGCACTCACCGTCGCTGCCTGTATGGCTTCCATCAGCGGCATTCCGCCTTCGGTCATGAAGACAAACTCCAACCAGTTTTTTCCATGCGCATACACCCCGGCATCTGTACCGAAAGCGATTTTCACACCGGCCTTATAAGCTTTGGCAAAAGTGCCCTGAATTTTTGGACCGATCGCAAGCGCCTTTGGTGTAACGAGATCAGGATAATATCCCGGCTTTTTTGCTGAATCACCCACTGCATGTCCCGCGGTCAACGTCGGCACATACCAGGTACCGCGCTCTTTCATCAGTTTCATAATTTCCTCGTCCATATACGTGCCATGTTCGATTGAATTGACGCCTGCGCGCACAGCACGTTTCATGGCTTCAGCGCCGTGACAATGTGCTGCTACCTGAAAACCATAATCCTTTGCAGTTTCTACTATTGTTTTTATTTCTTCTTCGGTGAACTGTGGATTCTCGCCGCTTTTAGCCACGCTGAGTACACCGCCCGATGCGGTAATTTTTATAAGATCACTGCCATCCTTGTAACGCTGACGCACAGCCTGCCTGCAATCGTCGACTCCATTGACCACTCCTTCCTCGGGACCGGGATCAGTCGCAAGCCCATTTCGGAATCCATTTGTAGGGTCCGCGTGCCCGCCTGTAGTAGCGATTGATTTGCCCGCAGTGTATACACGCGGACCAGGTATGGTTCCTTTGTTAATTGCATTTCGCAAAGAAATATTCACACCTGTCCCTCCCAGATCACGGACCGTTGTAAAGCCAATCATCAATGTGCGTTCGGCAAACCGGACCGATTGAAATGCGTAATCAGCAGGATTGAAAGTGAAGGTTTCCATGTACCTGCCCGGGTTTGTTTCATGCTCCATATGCACATGTGAGTCTATCCAACCCGGCATTACTGTACCAGATTTCAAATTGAACACTTTGTCGGAACCCGCACCGGCGATATAACCTTTCTGCACATCGGTGATGCGGTTGCCCTCAACCAGGATCGACATCTCCGTAAGCACTTTTCCTGTTTTTACATCCACCAGTTTTCCGCAGTGCAAAATTGTTTTCTGTGAAAATGCAGAGCCCGCAATGCAAAGCATGACCAGGACGAAAAGCTTTCTCATGTATTTTGAACTATTTAAGGACTCCGTAGTTGAGTAAGATAACGAAAGCGAATATCACCCAGTGCATCAGCAAGGGAAACCATCTGCCCGGTGGATAGAAATAAGCGGCCGCATGAAAAGCCGCGAGCGGCACTACCACTGGCAACCAGTGCAGAAAGTCAGTACCTGGATTGACCAGTATAATCAGTACCGTCACAATAAGCAAAGCCAGCAGGAGACTCCAGCTTTTTCTAACCTGGATAAGCATTTTGCCTAGATTGTTCTGCACATAATAACTTCCGACAAGAAAGGGCAGCACCATAAAAATAATTCCTGCAGTAATCCAGAGGTTGGCCGGGAGACGCGGCAGATGAAACGAAATAGATGGAATGATTTTGCTCCATGTCCACTGATTGGTGAGATACAGTAAAATAAAAAGGAAATAAAACGGTGTGGTATAGCCGAGAAGCGACACCATCCACTCCGTAATCCGGAATGGCCTGGTCAATATCAGCGCAAACATCATGAGTACGATGAATACAACTGCCGGACTATAAATAAGCGGCAGTATCCCAACCAGCATGCTGATGTTGAAAATAGCGGTCTTCGGACTCTGGTGATTATACAGATTGGTCATCTGATACCATATCCAGATAAGGAGCGAGTTGACGATCAGGGGCGCAGAGAAAAGGTTCCACTCATGCACCAGTGATGTTATGAGCAGGTATGACATTCCCACCAGGTAATTGTGCCGTGGCAACAGTTTCAGATTGTTTGCAATCCGGTTGAGCAGAGTTGCCTGTGTAAACAGCAGAATGAAGGCGAGAATGGGATACAGTGCCGCAAAATTTCTTCCGAAGGGCTCGAGAAATGAGTAGATGATTTTATAAATATAATTCTCACCTGCGCTGGGGATCGGTCTTTCCGGAGTGATGAAAAACGGAAATTTTATGACTAGTCCGTAAATCGATAGTAGCAGAGCGTTCCCCGGGTTTTTCTGTTTAAAAATTCCGATCAAGTTGTTGGTTTTGGTTTAGGATTTGGATTTGGATCAAAAGTCTATTTTGGCGAAACAAAGATAGTTTCGGTAAAGGCATGGTACTATCATCTGTCTGGCGCTGACCTGTTTTGCATATCGCGGCATGAATTCGTAACCCTTATCGAGGTTTTTCAGGGTGGGGTTACGGGTGACTTTTCCATCGGGTGCAACGCTCTGGTCATTGAGCATAAGCGTTCTTCTTTCATAAAGGTTAAAAAGGAAATGCAGATCACTGCCGGTATTCATCAGCTGAAAAGAAACCATATTGTCGGTTTCATCGTCAAACTGACTTTTCGGAATCACATTGCTCCACTCGATACTTCCTTCTTTGCTGTAGGAAAGCACCATGATATTTTCTGCATGATATCTTGTAATGGCACTGTTGTTCCACCTGCTGTATGGGTAACTCCATGGATTGTACATGGGGGAATAATAATAGTTTCCAGGAGACAGCCATGGATTGCCACCACCCAGATAGTCCCAGCGGTTGAAGGCACCGCCCCTTGAGCTGGTATATTCCGATTCGGCGATGATCATGTAACCGCCGTCGCGCCTTGCAATGATGTTTTTTATAAAGTAATCGTTGAATGCCGTCCTTGCATTGCCGTCAACACTTTTTGCGTTTACGCGTAGATCTTCAGAAAAGACGCTGGTCATTTCTTTTAATCGCTGATTTGTCTGTTTGTCCCAGATGACGGTATACAGTCCTTCAATATTTCCCCTTTTCTGTTTGTAGTAAAAAGCGTTTATCAGGACGCGCTTATTGCTGTTGTCGATTTTGATCTTCACTTCGTCGAGCAAACGACCGCCGATATCGATTTCTTTTTCAGAAAAGGCCAGCGAATCAGGATATTTGGTAACGAGCGTTAGTTTATTGATGTATTCATTGAAATTTTGTCGCACGAATTTACCAAAGACCAGATCTCCGTCATTGCTCAGCGTAAAATCGGTGAAATAATCATTGCGTTCTTCCATGCCGATCGACATTCGTTTTTTGTCGAGCATCTCAAAGGCATTGTTAAACAGAATGGTGGTGAAAAGAAAATTTTTCTGGTTTTTACTGTTGATTTTGAAGACCATGATCCGCTGCTTATCGTCGCTGTTGACCATGGAATAAATCTTGTTATTTGCGGCCCAGCCAATCTCAGTAGTGTCCAGTAATACAGGCTCCATCATCTTCTGGGCATTGCCGTCGAATTTAGCTACAACGCAGTTCACGACTCCTTTTTTCTGATATTGATAGACCATAAAAAAGTGTTCCGGATAGGCGATGAAATCCACGTTGATGACCTGATCGGGGGTAATATCGACCTTGATTCTTTCCTTCAGTTTCATTTCGTTGTCGTAGATACAAAAAGCATCTTCCCCGCGATTGGCCTTGTAAACGATGTGGTTTCCGTTCAATTTGCCAATGATCTCGAAAACGGTCCGCCGGCTGTCTTCGCGCTCCGGTTCACTATAAGTGATTTTCGGTCCCTGTGAAAAGCCAGCAACAGAAAAGGAAACAATAAAGGAAAATATGGTCAGAAACTTCATAAAGGGCATACAATCTGGTTTCACTATAAAATTAACGGTTCAGACCCAAATAAAGAACTGTAATTATACCTGTTATGTTAATAGTATTTAAAACAAAAAGAATTTCCCTATACCTTTGTTTCAGCGTCAGGCAAGCCCTGGCGCAATTTTTATATAATTGTCACCACTGTGGGCAAAACTATTAATTTCAACAAGGTATCCGCCGCCGGATTGATTGTAGCGCTGGGAATTATTTACGGAGACATAGGCACCTCACCCCTGTATGTGTTCAACGCCATCATCAGTGACAGGATGATAACGGAAGGACTGATCATTGGCACTCTTTCCTGTATCATCTGGACCATCACTCTTCAGACCACAATCAAATATGTCTGGCTCGTACTGCAGGCAGACAACCGCGGGGAGGGTGGCACGTTTGCTTTGTATGCGCTGGTGCGACGAAACAAAAAGTGGCTCGTAGTACCTGCCATGATTGGAGGAGCCGCCTTGCTGGCAGATGGGATGATCACACCGCCCATTTCGATTACATCTGCTGTTGAAGGTCTCCGCAAACTACCCGCCTTTGGCAATATCGATCAGTACATCGTCTATATCGTCATCATCATTCTCACACTCTTCTTTTTTCTTCAGCAATTTGGCACCGCATCGATAGGTAAATTTTTCGGCCCGATCATGATGGTCTGGTTTGGCATGCTCGCCATCCTGGGCATCATCCATTTGTCAGACGATTTTTCTATCATCAAAGCTCTCAACCCCTACTACGCTGTTGAGTTTCTCAACCGGTACCCGAAAGCACTCTGGCTGCTGGGAGCGGTGTTTCTTTGTACCACGGGGGCCGAAGCTCTTTACAG
>JACMLD010000517.1 GCA_014379785.1 Chitinophagaceae bacterium | reverse complement strand
ATCCTTCCCATTATAAAACTGTTTTCTGGATGGCAAAAATAGTCTAAAAGTTGAAAGGTTGACCGGATAACCGATCAACCTTTCTTCAAAAAATGAATAACGAATTTATTTAAGTTTCGAGTGCTTCTTGCTGTAACCAAAGTAAACCACGAGACCGATCAGCATCCACACGATGGCACTTGTAAGGGTCGGTCCCCAGAGACTGATGATCATTGCAGTGCACACCAGCATTCCGAGTATGGGAATCAATGGTACGAGTGGCGTCTTGAAAGGTCTTGCCAGGTTCGGATCCGTTTTTCTCAGGATAATCACGCCGAGACACACCAGAACGAATGCAAGCAGTGTTCCGATTGAAGTAAGATCACCAGCAACAGAACCGGGTATGAACCCAGCGAATGCGCCCACAAAAACGAAAAGGATCAGGTTGCTTTTATATGGTGTACGGTACTTTGGATGCAGGTCAGAAAATACTTTTGGCAGAAGTCCGTCGCTCGACATGGTGTAGAATACGCGGCTTTGTCCCATCAGCATCACAAGTATTACAGATGAGAATCCGGCGAGAATTGCCACTGTAACCAATGTTGCGAGCCAGCCATAACCAACCATATAGGTGTCAATTGCATAGGCAACCGAAGCCTACCGTCCTGTTTTTACGAAATCGGTATAAGGAGCTACGCCTGTAAGTACATAAGAGAAAAGAATATAGAGAACAGTACAGATGGCGAGCGATCCAAGGATACCAATTGGCATATCCTTTTTGGGATTTTTAGCCTCCTGAGCTGCTGTTGATACCGCATCAAAACCAATAAAAGCGAAGAAAACAATGGCCGCCCCTTTTAGGACGCCGCCCCACCCATGGTCAAAAAATCCTTTGTATGAATAATAGGTACCATCTGGCAGGAGCGCATCGGGAGCATCTGCCGGAATGAAATAAGGAGTATGGTTTTCAGGCTTGATAAACTGCCAGCCAATTGCGATGAATACAAGCACGATGGCAACTTTTATGAAAACGATGACGGCGTTTACGATCGCTGATTCCTGTGTTCCTTTTATGAGCAGGAGAGAAAGAAGCAAAAGAATAAACAGCGCAGGCACATTCACTATACCTGAGTGCATTACACCCGACGCGTCAAGTGCCTGCTCCATGGGGGAGTGACACCATTCATAAGGTATTCGGCCATCTAATAATTTATTCAAAAATTCACTCCACGCTATTGATACGGTCGCCGCGCCAAGTGCATATTCCAGAATAAGTGCCCATCCGATGATCCAGGCTACAAGCTCACCCATGGTAGCATAGGCATAAGTGTAGGCGCTACCTGCAATTGGAATGATAGAAGCAAATTCAGCATAACACAAGCCGGCAAAAGCGCAACCGATCGCTGCAACAATGAATGAGAGGGTTACAGCGGAACCGGCATGACCGCCAGCTGCGGCCGCTGTTCTCACAAAAAGACCTGCGCCAATGATTGCGCCAATCCCCAAAGCAATCAGGCTGCCGGCGCCAAGGGTTCTCTTCAGCCCTTTTTCGCTGTCCGCAGCCTGTGTCAATAATAAACTCAATGATTTCTTTCGAAACAAACTCATAACAGGAGGTTATTGGTTTACAATATATAGTGTTGGTTAAGGCGCGTAAAATAAACAATTATTTAATATGGCCTTTTCTTTCTTTTTTGAAGTCAATCAGGATAAAAGTTTTGCAGTGTCGTGTTTTTTTTGAATTTTCACAGATTGAACCACAGTGATTTAAATAAACAATATGGGAAAATCTAACCGCCTGACCCTCTATATTCTTATTGCAATGGTTTTGGGTATAGGTATCGGTTATTTTATCCATGTTGGATCCTCACCCGAATTTGTTGCTTCTTTTTCAAAAAATATCAAACTCCTCAGCACGATTTTTATCAGGCTGGTGCAGATGATCATCGCCCCGCTGGTATTTTCTACGCTGGTGGTAGGAATCGCAAAACTCGGAGATCTCAAAGCCGTTGGGCGCGTGGGTGGCAAGGCTATTTTGTGGTTCGTTACGGCCTCCCTTGTTTCGTTGCTGCTCGGATTGGTGCTGGTCAATTTTTTCAGACCCGGCGATTATATTGATCTTTCCCAGGCCGATACCTCTTCTCTGAAGGACCTGATGGCAAAAAATCAGGAGTTTTCCATTGACAAGTTTGTCGAACACGTGGTACCCAAAAGCATGATTGAGGCGATGGCAACCAACGAGATATTGCAGATCGTGGTCTTCTCTATATTTTTTGGAATAGCCACTGCCGCACTCGGCGATTATGGCAAGCCCGTTGTGAAGGTGCTGGATGTGATATCCCATATCATTCTGAAAATGGTCAATTATGTGATGGGCTTTGCTCCGATCGGAGTCTTTGGCGCGCTTTGCGCCATTGTGGCCTCGAAGGGGTTGGGAATTTTTAATTTTTACCTGGTTTACTTTGGATACTTCCTGCTTGGTATTGCGTTACTCTGGGTGATATTGATTTCTGTCGGGTTTGCGATACTGAAAGGCCGGATGAAAACCCTGTTGAAACGCATCAGCAGTCCGCTGCTTGTCGCCTTTGGCACTACCAGCAGCGAGGCGGTTTTCCCGAAGCTGACGGAAGAGCTGGAAAGGTTTGGCTGCAAGGATAAGATCGTTGCATTTGTGCTGCCGCTGGGGTACAGTTTTAACCTGGATGGCAGCATGATGTATATGACTTTCGCGAGTCTGGCGATTGCGCAGGCTTATGGGATTGAAATGGAGATTGGTACGCAGCTCACGATGTTGCTTGTACTGATGCTGACCAGCAAGGGCATTGCCGGCGTGCCTCGTGCTTCGCTGGTGGTGGTACTTGCCACCTGCGCTATGTTTAAAATCCCTCCTGAGGGGGTAGCGCTGATTTTGCCAATTGACCATTTTTGCGATATGTTTAGGACTGCGACCAACGTGGTAGGAAATGCACTCGCGACAAGCGTGGTGAGTAAGTGGGAGGGGGAGCTGGCGGAGGGGGAGTGAATGTGAGGAATGTGGGAGAATGTGAAGAATGTGTCTAGCGCGCTGTCATTTCGACTCCCTCCGCAAAGCGGAGCGGGTGGAGAAATCCCCGGCCGCCAGTAGGACTGATAACTGATCCATGGGCTGGCTACGCCATAACGGAAACATTGACTACATTGCGGCGCGAAGATTTTTAATGATGAAAATTTAATTGCTTTCTGATGCTTGAAATATTAAACATCACTTTCAGCGACTTAATCAATCCCGAGTTTTATATCAAAAATGGTGGTCTGTGGTTAATGCTGTTTATCGTATTTGCAGAAACGGGTCTCATGGTGGGATTCTTTCTGCCAGGCGACAGCCTTTTATTCGTAGCAGGAATATATAGCAAGAGCCTGGTTTCTACCATTATTCCACCTGAGGGCACTGGAAACGGATTTGCTGACTTAATGATACTTTTGGTTTTAGTGACTCTTAGCGGCGTTCTCGGCAACATGGTGGGTTACTGGTTCGGCAAAAAAAGCGGTCCTTTTCTCTTCACAAGAAAAGACACCTTTTTCTTCAAAAGAAAGCACCTTCTAAAAGCTCAGGAATTTTACAATAAGCACGGGGGGCAGGCGATTGTATTTGCAAGATTTCTACCTATAATTAGAACTTTCGCCCCCATTATTGCGGGTATCGTACAAATGGATCGCAAAAAATTCATGTTCTATAATGTAATTGGTTGCGTGGCATGGGTATTCAGCATGTTGGTGGCGGGTCATTTCCTACAAAAACTGTTTCTCGCGAAGTTTGGTATAGATCTTAGAACTCATCTCGAGATGATTGTTATTGGAATTGTACTTGTGACAACTCTACCGGTCATCTATAAGCTATTTTTCGGAAAACGTCCGGTGGTCGATGGTGAACCCCCTGTCAAATAACCATTGCATGAATCCGCAAAAGAACGAGTCGATATTTAATCTCACTGTTATTGTAGCGGCGCTCGGCTATTTTGTTGACATCTATGACCTCCTTCTTTTTACCATCGTTCGCGAACCTTCGCTAAAAGGAATCGGCGTAGACATCAGCGACAGTGCAAAGGTGATTGCCGCCAGTACCTATATCATCAACCTGCAGATGGTGGGACTCCTCATCGGCGGCATACTATGGGGTATTCTCGGCGATAAAAAAGGAAGACTCAGTGTACTGTTCGGTTCCATACTCCTGTATTCAGTGGCAAATTTTCTGACAGCATTTGTTCAGACCACTGACCAGTATGCCTATGCAAGGTTTTTCGCAGGGATCGGCCTCGCAGGGGAACTTGGCGCCGGCATCACGCTGGTGAGTGAACTGCTCCCAAAAAACAAAAGAGGCGTGGGTACCTCCCTTGTAGCAGGCATCGGTCTGTTCGGCGCCGTGTTTGCCTATTTTACCTACCAGGCAACGGACGACTGGAGACTGTGTTACAAAATCGGCGGGGGACTTGGCATCTTGCTACTGCTGTTGCGTATCAGTGTTGCAGAAAGCGGCATGTTTAAGCAGATAAAAGAAACGTCGAATGTTTCGAGAGGAAATATCCTGATGTTTTTCAACAACAAACACCGATTCAGAAAATACATACTTGCAATCCTTATCGGTCTTCCCACCTGGTATGTCATCGGTATTCTCGTAAACCTAAGCAATCGTTTTGCGGGAAAAATTTATGGAGAAAACAATGTTGATTCAGGAAAAGCAATCATGTATGCATATGTCGGTATTGCGATTGGAGATATTCTGATTGGACTGGTCAGCCAGTATTTCAAAAGCAGAAAAAAAGCGCTTTTCCTTTTCTACGGACTGACCATTATTTCCGGCATTCTGTTCTTCAGCGCATTCAATAACAGCGACGCCAGGATGTATACTGTCTGCACGGCACTGGGTTTCAGTACCGGCTTTTGGGCAATATTTGTAACAATGGGCGCAGAACAGTTCGGCACGAATCTGCGCGCTACTGCTGCCACCACCATACCGAATATGGTAAGAGGTGCGCTTCCATTGATCAATCTTCTTTTTAATGGAGTTTTGCAGGGTTCTATGAAAATAGGACTTGTCCAGAGCGCCATGATAACCGGTATCATCGTGATGACCATCTCAATCATCGCGGCTTATTTCACCGAAGAAACCTTTCACAAGGACCTTAACTACGTAGAAGGAGGTGAGTCATGAAATTTCTGATCATCCGGTTCTCATCCATTGGTGACATTGTGCTTACCACACCGGTTATCCGTTGCCTTAAAAAACAGGTCGTCACGGCAGAGGTACACTTTCTTACAAAAAAATCTTTCTCCGGCATTGCCCTTTCCAATCCTTTTATCGACAAGGTGCACAGCATCGAAAAAGAGCCGGAAGAAATCATGCAGGAATTGATTGCCGAAGATTTTGATTATGTGATTGACCTGCACAACAATCTGAGGACACTGAAAGTAAAAAAAGCATTGGGGAAGAAAACCAACTCATTCCGCAAACTGAACATCGAAAAGTGGCTGCTCACCAGTTTTCTAAAAATGGACAGGCTGCAGGATATTCACATCGTTGACCGATACCTGGAGACCGTTTCAGAGTTTGGCGTGACCAACGATGGCGCCGGGCTCGATTATTTCATTCCTGAAAAAGACATCGTACCACAACAGGATATTCCCGCTTCACATCATGCCGGATATATTGGTCTGGTTATCGGTGCAGCGCACAATACAAAAAGGTATCCTGCTCACAAGCTTGAAGCATTCTGCAAAACAATTCTTCACCCTGTGATAATTCTGGGAGGAAAAGAAGATGCTGCAATTGGAGAGCAACTTGCCGCCATTGATCCCTTTAAAATTTACAGTGCCTGCGGTAAGTTTAATCTCAATGAATCAGCCGACCTGGTGAGAAGATCGAAGCTGGTTATCACAAACGATACCGGTTTGATGCACATCGCCAGTGCATTCAATAAACCCATCATTTCTCTCTGGGGCAATACTGTGCCTGGATTTGGGATGTATCCCTACTACGGACAAAATTTTTTATCGCACCAGTCCGGCAGCCCATTTGATATCCTGGAGGTGGACGGACTTTCGTGCAGACCCTGTTCAAAGATTGGTTATGATAAATGCCCGCGCGGCCATTTCAAATGCATGGAAAATAATTCTGTGGAAAGGCTGCTCGAAAAAACTGCAGAGCGAATTACTAGTCAACGATGAAAAGGCTGACACCTCCGGTTGTCATTGATCTGTGCGCTTCACTGTCGTCTCCCACCTGGTAAGTCATTCCTTCGGTCAGTTCAAATTTTCTCCCGTCTTTCAATTCAGTGATCATGCTGCCGGAGAGACAGAGAATGATATGACCTTTCACGCACCAGTGATCCGCAAAATATCCGGGGGAATAGGTTACCATTCTAACTCTTATGGCGCCAAAATGCTGGACTTTCCAGGATGCTATACCGGTTTCGCCCTGATGCTCTTCGGCTGCTATCTTGTTCCAATCGGTTACCGAAAACGGAAATGGGGGGATGTTCATATGTTTTTATTATCTGCAAATGTCAGTCATTTCGACCGAGCGCAGCGAGCGGAGAAATCCCCAACCAGCCAGGGTTGAGTGCCATTATCGGCTGGGGATTTCTCCACCCGCACCGCTTTGCGGTGGGAGTCGAAATGACAGATCCCGGTAGGTGACAGTCATTCCGAGCGAAGTCGAGGAATCCCCTGCTATTCATTTAGCTGATTATCGGCTGGGGATTTCTCCACCCGCACCGCTTTGCGGTGGGAGTCGAAATGACAGATCCCGGTAGGTGACAGTCATTCCGAGCGAAGT
>JACMLD010000516.1 GCA_014379785.1 Chitinophagaceae bacterium | reverse complement strand
CTGCAGACAGAGAAAAATTAGTGGCTGCGATAGCAAAGTCACACGCGCTGAACAAAAAAGTGCGATTCTGGAATGCACCCGACAACGAGTCAAGCTGGAAACTGCTGATGGGTCTTGGCGCTGATTTTATCAATACCGATAAGATCGGTCAGCTGGCCGCTTTTCTAAAGAAATAGAAATCCCTCAATATGCCTGACAACAATAACCATGCTTTCAAAACAATTTTTTATAGCGGCCTGGTTGCCGGTGTGCTGGACATACTCGCAGCATTTCTGATAACCATAGTGGTCATGGGGCGATCATCTGTCGAAAAAATTCTGCAATACATTGCTTCGGCGGCCATTGGGCCAACTGCATTTAAAGGTGGCTGGCAGACAGCACTGGCTGGACTGCTGTTCCATTTTCTTATCGCATTTGTATTCGCAGCGATTTACTATGCAGCCATACGAAAGATTGATTTTTTATGGCGTCAACCCTTCATCAGCGGACTTTTATATGGGGTGCTCGTCTGGGTCATTATGAATTTTGCAGTCATACCGCTTAGCACGCTAAAGACACAATCCATGACGGCCGACAAAGGCACGATACTCGTTTTTCTCGCCAATGTGTTTTGTGTAGGGCTACCCATCGCACTGATTTGTGCGAAAAATTATTCTACCGCTGTGCGCAAATCCTGATCATTTTTTTACGGTTGAAAGTTGGTATCGGACATACCTGCTGTATTGGCTGTATGCACGTATTCTTGCAACCAGGTAATCGTGTGATGTAGCCGAGTCGGCACTTTCGTCGTATGGCCGTAAAGGAAGCGTATTGCTGATGTCGGCCTTTGCACGCACGAAATAAAGATTGTCGCGATCTACTTTGCCGCTTGTATAATACTGGTAGAAATCATTGTTCTGCCGGTAAAATAGTTCGAGCCTCTGCAATTCATGATCCCAGTAAGGTATCAGGTGACGGCTGTCTGCCGGGGGTCTGAACAAAAGGGCATGGTAACGCTGTGTATTGTATTCGATGACAGATATAAAAAGCGGTTTGATGTATTTGAAAAACCTGATCTCGTCTGTTTCATTGCGAAATGAATAAGTGCTGACCCATTTTTTTATCTCACACCAATACCTGACCGCTTTGGCAAAACTCTGCTCTATGGCTGTGGCTTCGTCGCCTGAATTGGTCTCAATAAAAGCGATTTCCCGTTGAAGAGCATTGTATATTTCGTGATAATTTGTTTCCATGATTGATGTTATTTTTTGACCAGTTTTCTTGTCCAGCTTTCCTGTCCGGCTTTTACAACAAATAGATAAATCCCGTCAGGCCATTCCTGGGGAATGGAAATTTTTATTTTCCTGTCCAGACTCCTGGTTTTCTGACTCCTGATAACCTGACCTGATGGATTTACAATTTCGATTGTCACGATATCGGTAGTTTCCGGAATTTCAATCATAACATCTGATACAAAGGGATTCGGATAGATTTGTATTTCCCCGGAAGGCAAGCCCCCGCTGATGCTTACCACACTGCTGAAAATGGAGACTCCCGTTTCTTTGTCAGCATATCTTATCCGGTAAAAATTGTTTCCGGCAAATAATTTTGTCGTACTGTACTGAAACTTGTCTTGCATATTTCGGGTCAAGATGGTTTGAAATTCAAATCCATTTCTGGATTGCTGAATTTCTATCTGACCAGCCGGCGAGAAATTTTCGAGGTTCCATTGTATAAGATGGGCTTTTTCTGTCTGCACCGCCGAGACGGTGGTGAACTTTGCTGAAAGCAATTGTATCACGCTGCAGGCGGCGCATGAGTGAAATTTGTTGGCGAGTCCCCAGGACGGTTTACACCCAAAGGGCATACAGGTGGAATCGGTTCTATGTGTTGGCCCGAGGCATACATTGATTTGCGGAAACCGGGTGAGGGTATCATAGATCTGCGAATATTCTGACACGTTGAGACAGGCAGAACCTTCCGGGGCAACATATGCATTTTTGACTCTGTTGTACAGCACGGTCATTTTTGTCTCGCTGGCCAGTCCCAGGCAAACAACGCCCGGCTGGCATTGCGGATCGGTAATCAGACCATGAAAATCCGCTTTGCCTTTGTTTACAAACCAGGAGTTTGCATTGTTGATTACAAAATACTGGTTCGACATTTTGAACTCCGAAGCAGGTGTTGCATTGATGATGATATTGGGTTTGGAGGGAGAGGCCCAGCCATTGTCGAACGAGATATTGCGGACAGACTGCAATGTGCCGTAATTGTAGAAAGCGCATTTTCCTTTGAGGACAACGCCGTAACCAATACCACCTCCGATCACAAATCTGGCTCCGGGTTGTATAAAGACTGTTCCTGAATCCATTACAAAACGATCGACGGTCAGATCTCCGCAAACGATCAGGGTGCCGCCATTCATGTAAAGGTCTCCGTAAATCGCAGGAGCGCCGTAAAAGTATTTGGTAGTGGAGATATTGACAGTCTCTGCATTTAAGAGCAGAGGCTCAGTTCCTGTACAGGCGGGCATTACAGGAGCCGTCAGGCATTGCGCAGATGAAAAGAAGAAAAACAGCAATGCAGAAAAGAGCTGGATGAAAAAAGAGAAAATTCTCATTTTCATAAAGTGATTTTTTTAGGATATTGGAAAATCGGGGTTTCATTCACAAACTAAAAATCTCCAGCTGGAATGCATAACGGGAATGCAGCAGTTGCAGGAACTGATACATTAGTTGCAGAAAAATGATCACGAACTGAAAACTATTCTCCCAGCCAGATCCTGAAATCGGAAAGGCGTTCACGACTTACGATGAGTTCTTTGTCGACCGGTGGATTGAGGCTGATCTTAAAACGTCCGCCGGGATAGGGTTGGATAAAAGAGAGCGCATGAATGGAGATGATATAGGCCCGGTTGATACGGAAAAAAATAAGGGGGTCGAGCATGGACTCTATTTCATCTACCCGGTATTCTACCAGGAATTTCCTGTTGTCAAAAGTTTTGAAAAATATAAATCTGTTGTCCGAAAAAAAGTATGCGATGTCTTGTACATCGATGGAGAGAAATTCCTGTTTATGGGTGACAAGAAATCTTTTCCGGAATGGTGGAGTCGCCAGAAATTTATCAAGCGGACGGCCTGAAACTGACGGAAAACAGGATTCTCCTGATTTAGGGTCAGGCGATGACGCTTGCTTAAAGCGACCCTGGGGCAACAATTTGAGGGTGTTGAGACGAAAGGCATGGTAGCTGAGAGGAATGCCGTTGAAAGTCACGAGCAGTCTGGCCTCTACCTCGTAGTGCGTTTCTCCGATCAGTTGTTTGTTGATCAGTACAAGGTCGGGTTGCTGGTAGGTCCCGATTTGCAGATGCAGGGTATCGAGTGAGTTTGCGACTGCCAGTATCTTGATACTTTCATCGATCATTTTCAGCACCCGGATAACTGCCCTGGCTGTCTGCTTGTCTTCCTCAACGATTATGACTTTCATCTGCGCAATTCCTTTCTTTCACGGCGAAGGTTGATTTTCTTCTGAAAACCGGCAATTGCAATGCGAATAGATTGTGCAGAAAACCGCCTGAATTGTAAAAACCGGGAAAGCATGGAGCTAACCCGGTTATTCCAGAAAACTTGGCTCAAATTTGAGTTTTTGGGTCTGTGAAATTGTTTAGGTTTGCAGCAATGAGTAAATCAACCCAGCTGAATTTTTTCATTGTTCCGGATGACCTCCCCGAAATCAACGATTTTTTGAAAAGTAAAGGCATTTTATTTGTCAAACTCCCGATTCTACCAGGCGGAAAGGTGTTTGCTGATGACATTATGATCAGAACTCCTGAAGAAAATCCTAAAACGTATCTGGCAGGCAAGAAATTTGAGAAAAAACTCCGACTTTGGCAGAATGATGAGAAAAGTCCGCTCGATGTAGATGTGGTCAGGAGCTATGTAATAGAGTTTAACCGCGGCGGCTTCTCTCCGGAGGGCATTTTACAGAGAGGGAAGTTTTTTGCCCTTTATACTTTTGACGACAACGGTAAAATATTAAGAAAGGAATCTGAATTTAAAATCTGGGTGGAAGCCGTGTACAGTTCTTTTAAAAAAGAATTTCTGAGAAGAGCGGCGGAGCATAAGGATCTGTATTTTTCTCCCAATGCCCTTAAATGGATGAAGGCAAACGGTGCAAAAACAGATAAAAGCGGGATGAAAGCGTATCCATCCACCAAAATCAAAGCATCTTAGACCAATGAAAAAGATATTCTTCTTTATAGGACTCGTTCTTTTTGCCGGCGATTTGATGGCACAACCGGAAACGGGACAGCCAATCAGTGCATTCAAGGTTATCAAACGCGATAGCGTGGTGTATCTGCTTACTGCACCCAATCAACTTGAAAAGTCTTACGACATCTATTTTGACGCAGTCAAATATTCGGTTACCCTGACCGATGCATCCACCATAAAATTTGTGCAGACAAAAGATCAGAATTTTCGTACCAAGGAAGGATTCTTTGCAGGCACCCCATATTCCGAGATCAAAAAGCAGAAAGGACATTCCAATGTATTTGAGTTCAAGGGCTGGGGCAAGTTCATCATGCTCAAGTCGGGCTGGTACGCAGCATTCGACCATAACACTCCGCTGGTGCCCACTTCACCGGTGCTGTTTTTCTTCAAGAGACATGTGCCGCAGCAACAGGAATAATTAGTATTTTCCTGTTTCATATGAATAAGAAAACCCTTGTCCTCTTTGCCTTTATCGTCGTAAAATTTGTTTTGCAATTCGTGCTGGTCAGCCAGGAG
>JACMLD010000515.1 GCA_014379785.1 Chitinophagaceae bacterium | reverse complement strand
GCAGTTTACGCAGCTGTGGAGATTGATGAGAGGAAATATTTCATCGATGGTTGCGACAGATTCACTCCTGTCGACATAACTCCCCCCTCCATCCTCAACACAAATGCATTCGTTCTAAATAAAAAAACAGGAGGACTTACCAATGTTGTAGACAACAGCGTCTACAATGATTCTGTTCACGTTTCCGCATTTATCGGGAAAGACGGACTGGTCAGGGGCCATACACACACAGTCAGTTCTGATTACGCAAAGCTGATTCGTCTTGAACATTTCCGTCAGGATGAGGGAAAGTATGCGGATAAATATTTTAGAACATTACCGGAAAATATAGCAATTTCGGATTTCAAAACAGCGAACGACACGGTCGGCGAATCAGCGCTTCGCCACGATTTTAATTTTGCCACGCAGGTGGCTGCGACCGGCGATTATATTATGTTGCCAACAAACCTTTTCACCACGCTTTCTAAGAATCCGTTTCCTGCAAATACCCGCTTTGCGGACATTAATTTCGGATTCAGACAGCATATTTTTCTCACACTCGATTATGCCATTCCCGATGGATATTCAATCGATGTATTGCCGAAATCAGTCAGACTCGTAACGCCCGACCGCAGTATTGATATTATCCGCACGATAAAACAGGAGGGAAAAGAAAAGGTTTCCTGCTCAGTGGAAGTAAGATGGAATAAAAGCTTTTACCATGTTGACGAATACCCCGAGGTAAAAGCATTTTACAAAAAAATGTTTGAACTGCTCGGTGATCAAATTGTATTGAAAAAACAAGTCAACCCATAAAGACATGGCAATCAGGCAGAGATACATAATCTAAATCATGTTTTTGAATTTCATGCCGTTATTTTAGTCTAAATAGCTGGCTTTCACCAGTTTTTTTGATATTTTGTCGCCGGAAAGACCCGGCTAACACTCTGAATTATGAACCGTAGACTACTCATTTGGGTGCTGCTGCTAGCGGCATCAGACTCCTTCGCGCAGGAATTCACCAGTTATGGGAATGTCACCAACGAAGATTACAACTACTTTTCATGCCCCTTCGACCCCGATGCAGATGCCGTTTACCTGGTAAAGGAAGCGCATTCGATGTATAATGATCAAAACAATCTGATCACTTACCATCATGTAAGACTGAAGATTTTAAAGGACAAAGGAATCGGAATGGCCGATGTGTCCATTCCTTATTACTCAAAAGACAATTTTGAATTCATAGATGATATCGAAGGTTTTGTTTACAACACAGAAAAGGATTACTCGCGCAAAACCATAAAGCTTGACCGGAAAACGGTATTCAATACAAAACGAAATACGTATTACAGTGAAATAAGAATTCCTTTTCCCAGTGTGCGCGCCGGCTCCATCATCGAATACAAGTACCGCAGTGTTCAAAAAAGTTATTTTGCCCTCGAAGACTGGAGCTTTCAGGATGAAATACCAGTGATCAAAAGCCGGTATTTTCTGGCCATTCTGCCAAATACTGCATTCCAGTACCGAGTACAAAAACATCCCGATTACGAAATCGACATAAAACAAAATGCTCAGAACGGTACCATTGAGTTTGCCATGCAGAATATTCCTGGCCTGGTCGACGAACCATTTATAGATTCGAGAAAAGATTATCTCCAGCAGGTTTTGTTTCAGCTGGCACAGTATGACGCAGGTGGAGGTAACATGAAAAAATACCTCAACTCCTGGGAGGAGGTTTCACGCGAACTGTCAAATGAAGAACAATTCGGCAGGCAACTGGATAAAAATCTCACGGGCACCGAAGAAATAATCAAAACATGGAAAGGGATATCTGACCAGACAGACCGATTGAAGAACGTTCACAAATATGTTTCCAACAGCATGGGCTGGAACGGATTTTACGGAAAATATACCGCCGATGGCGTCAAATCTGCCTGGACAAAAAAATCAGGCAGCATTGCAGACATAAACCTTATTCTGGTCAACCTGCTCAGGCAGGCGGGTCTGAAAGCAGACCCTATGCTGATCAGCGAGAGAGATCATGGCAGGGTGAATACATCGTATCCCTATCTTGATCAGTTCAACGGCGTGTATGCCGTGGTAGATATCGACGGTCAGAAGTACTACCTCGATGCATGCGACAGGATCACTCCAGTGACGCTTACCCCCTATTCCGTGCTGAATACCACAGCCTATGTGGTGAATAAAAAAACCGGTGGAATCGTGACGATTTCCGATAACATGAATATTTACCGCGACAGCATCTTTGTAAAAACTGCAATCGGCAAAGACAATGTCATCACCGGGCATGCTAAAACAAGCAGCACAGATTATGCGAGGGTAAGAAGACTTGAACAATTCAGACGTGACGAAACAAAATACTCTGATAAATACTTCCGGCCGTATGGCGAGAACCTGACGATGTACGATTTCAACACAGTCAATGACACAACAGAATCCGGAGCCCTCCAGCACGAGTTCAACTTTTCTTTGCCTGCCGTAGTTACCGGCGATTATCTTTTTGCTCCGGTCAACCTGTTCTCCGGATTGAAAACAAATCCATTTTCGTCAGCAAAAAGATTTTCAGACATCAATTACGGTTTCAGACAACATATTTACGTCTCAGTAGAGTATGATCTGCCAGCAGGATATTCAATCGATGCAGCGCCAAAATCAATTCGTATGGTGACACCAGATCGCAGCATCGACATTACACGAAAGATCAGCCAGCCTGTAAAAGAAAAATTCATCTGCACATTTGAAATTCTCTGGAACAAAAGTCACTTTCCCTCGGAGGAATATCCGGACGTGAAAGAATTCTATAAAAGAATGTTTGATGTGCTCAATGAACAGATTGTTTTGAAAAAAATCGCCAACCCATAAACTACCATCCTTGAACCTGAGAATCCCCACACTGACTATTTGCATTATGGCAGCATTGTCTGTAAATGCCCAGAAAGACACAACCGTACCAGCTTTCGGCAAAATACGGCCAGACGAAATCGCACTTAAACAATGCGAATTCGACAAGAATGCAAATGCAGTTATTTTATTCTCCACTTCGGAAGTTTATTTCTCTTTTAGTTATTTGAACAACAAGGGCAACTTCTATACGGTCACCGAAGAACGAATGAGGATAAAAATATTGAATGAAAAGGGGGTTGGACAGGGCGATATTCATCTCCTCTACTCAAGAGCAGGAAATCTGGAAAAAATAAAGAACATTAGTGCTCAGACCTATAATATTTCGCCGAATGGTGAGGTCACCATTTCAAAATTGGACAATGCTTCCATTTTCGAAAAGAGAAACAGTCGGGATCAGGCGGAGATTGCTTTCAGCTTTCCTGATGTAAAACCCGGCAGCATCATCGAATATAAATTTCAGCGCGAGACGAGCTATTTGCGTTCGAGGAACTGGTATTTTCAGGCTGATATTCCCGTGAAACTAAGTCGATATACAGTCAGTTTTCAAAATGAACTTGAAATTGCAACCTCGGCGTTGTGTACACTTCCTGTACAGTTCCAGGATCAAAGCAGAAAGGACAGACAAATCAGAACCTATGTGATGACAGATATTCCCGGGCTTAGGGATGAGCCCTATCTCAGTTGCATATATGATTATTTGCAGCGTGTAGAGCTCAAACTATTATCAGCGAAATTCAGCGGTTCGCAGCGGCAAAATCTGACGCCTAGTTGGGGTCAACTCACAGACAGACTCAACCAGGACAATGATTTTGGCATGCAGTTCTATAAAAATCTTTCCGGGACAGAGGAACTCGATGCCCAGCTGGCCACAGTTAAAGATCCTCTCAGACGAATGAAAATGGTCTACAATTATGTCAGAAAGAACATGGCATGCAATAACCGGGACAACTACCTGGCCGAAGAAGGAATGAAAAAAGCCTGGAAGGAAAAAACAGGCACGCAGGGTGAGGTAAATATGATCCTCATTTCACTGTTGAAAGAAGCAAAGCTCAAAGTAAGGCCAATGCTGGCCAGCAGCACCGAACACGGCCTCGTAAATATGGTCATTCCGGATTATGATCAGTTCAACAGATTGCTTGCTCATGTTACCATCGACGAAAAAGTATATGTACTGGATGCAACCGAAAAATACACTGCACCCGGTCTCATTCCCCACGATGTAATGTACTCGCAGGGTTTGCTGTTTCCTGAAAAGAATCAGCCGGCAAATGTGATGAACTTCGGCGGGGACTGGTTCGATATCTGGGATGAAATGCAGCTTTTCAAACGAATTGTAATCATTACTGCCGATGTAGACAAAGCTGGCGATTTGAGCGGTCAGGCGAGTATCAGCAATTTTGATTACGCAAGACTTGGAAAAAGCGGCAGGCTCGAAAAAGGCAATGACAAGTATGTAGACGATATATATGGCAAACATTACCAGGGCTATAAACATGACAAGCTCCAGATAGAAAATCACAAGATTGATTCGCTGCCGCTTGTTGAAAAATTTGATTTTTCAAATACGCTTCCCGCTACCGGTGACTACCGGTATTTTAAAATAAATCTGTTCAGCGGTCTTGAAGAAAATCCGTTTATCCTGGATAAAAGATTCTCAGATGTATTTTTTACATCCAGACAAAATTTCCAGATTTTCGGCAATTACACTATCCCTGAAAATTATGTTTTTGAAGAGCTGCCAAAAAACATTCAGCTCATCATGCCGGATACCAGCATCGTGCTCAAGCGAACGCTGTCGGCTCAGGATGGACTTTTGTCGGTAAGAATGTCTGTTGAATACAGAAAGCCCATTTATACCCTTGACGAATATGAGGACCTGCAGGAATTTTCGAAGAAAATGTACGGTATCCTGAATGAACAGATTGTAATAAAAAAACGAACCAGACCCTAGTGTATATGAAAAAGAACCTGATCCCCGTTTTGTCATTTTTGTTTGCTGCGGTGACCGTAGAAGCCCAGGTCATCGATTATTCCGCTGCCTCTATCCCCGATTCGCTCAAGACGAATGCAGCGGTAGTTAAGAGATTTGAGGAAATAGATTTTGAAGTGAAAGGAACAGACAGATCCACCATCAAATTTCACCAGGTCTATACGGTGCTCAACAAAAAAGGAGACCATATTCTTGGATTCAATCAATATACCGACCCTCATACAAGTATTTCAGATGTTGAAATAAAAGTGTTCGACGCATTCGGCAAGCAGAAACAGAAATACAACAAAAAGGATCTGACAGTTGTGGCAGTGGGTTCTGGTTTTATGGACGATGCGTACTATAACTATCTTATGATCAACACCGCATCCTATCCTGTTACTGTTGAATATACTTATGAAGTCAAACGCAGAGGAACTTTGTTTTATCCTGATTACACCATAGCCGGTCATGAAGAGAGTGTGCAGTATTCACGTTTTGTTGCCACGATTTCTAATGAGGCGGGTATGCACTTCCGGGCCTTTAATACAAGCCAGAAGCCGGTTGTGAATAACCCGTCGGACGAAACGGTGTATACCTGGAAATACAATAATGTCAAGGCCATTGAAAAGGAAGAGGGCACGGCAGATTTTGACTTTCGTAACCCGGTCGTTTCTCTTGCGCCGAATAATTTTTCTTATAATGGATATGAAGGCAAGATGGACAACTGGCAGAATTACGGCCGTTGGGCTTACAACCTTCAGAATGGTCGTGACGCACTCTCAGCTCCCAAGCAGAAATTTTTCCAGGAGCTGGTAAAAGATGCGCGTACTGACAAAGAGAAGACAGCGAGGATTTACAACTACCTGCAAAAGAATTTCCGTTACGTAAGCATACAACTCGGCATCGGAGGTTTTCAGTCCTACTCTGCTGAGTTTACCGATTCTAAAAAATTTGGAGATTGCAAGGCGCTCAGCAACCTGATGTATTCCGCCTTGAAGAGTGTTGGCGTAAAAAGCCATCATGCGCTGATCAGCGCGGGTGCAAACAATGGTCTTTCCGATCCCAATTTCCCTACCCAGGAGTTTAACCATATGATACTCTGTGTGCCCAACGCCTCAGACACCATCTGGCTGGAGTGCACCAGCAACACATTGGATTTTGGCGTGCTGGGCAACTTTACCGAAAACAGAAATGCATTGCTTCTGACAGAAAACGGTGGTGTGCTTGTTTCGACACCAAAAAGCAAATCTTCCGCAAATACTGCAATCAGTAAGACCGTTATTCAACTCGATGAAGAAGGTGGTGCAATGGCGGAAATGAGGGTCTTCACCAGGGGCGAATACAAGGATATGTTCATTTCAAGTCTCCACGGCCGCACACCGGATGACCAGAAAAGAGTGCTGGTAAACTATCTTGGTTTCAAAGCTCCGGATGATTTCCTGATAGAAAAAAAAGACAGTGCCGATGGTTTCAATACCATCATCAAACTTCAGTATGAAAAGATGCCGGATTTTTCAAGCGGAACCAAAATGTTTTTACCGCTTAATGTCCGCAAACTGGTAAACGGAATTTTACCGGATGGTAAAAACAGAAAACTGGATTATTATTTTGAACATCCATTTGAGAAAACCGATACAACTGTTTTTTACCTTCCAAAAGATTTTATGGTAGACGCCATGCCTGGCAATATGGAAAAGAAATGCACACAGGGAATCTATACAGCGAGATTCTGGTACGACGAAAACACGAATGCGATTTGGTCGGTATCTGATTTCAAACTGCTTTCCCATCGCCTGCCTGCCAGTGAGTATCAGGCAGTGGCCACGTTTTTCACTGCTGTAAACAAAGACCTGAACCAAAAAATTATAATCAGGAAAAAAAGCTAACCCCCCAACATGAGAAAATTTTTATCACTATGCTTCGTGACGACGCTGGCATTGTCTGCCTTTTCACAAAAAGAACCACCGGTTGCTGCCTTCGGCAAGATTGAAAAGGCAGAACTGGAAATGAAAGAGTTTCCGATGGATAAAAATGCAGCGGCAGTTGCGTTGTATGACATTGGTGAATTGTATTGCAGCCTGT
>JACMLD010000060.1 GCA_014379785.1 Chitinophagaceae bacterium | reverse complement strand
TTGTTCGATGAAGCCGATGCACTTTTTGGCAAAAGAACAGGAGTAAGAGATTCGCACGACAAATATGCAAATCAAGCCATCGCTTACCTGTTGCAGAGAATCGAACAACACAAAGGGACCGTTGTTGTTGTTGCTGATGAAAAACGTGCAAATATTGACGAAGGGTTTAAGCGACGTATGCGCCATGTGATAAACTTTCCTTAGATGTGGTGAACATCAACCAGGTGCACAGGGATGCTGGTGCTTTTCCTATCTTTAATTCCTATGAAGCTAATAAAAGGGGAATGTGACACGAGCCGAACATTTATATATCAGCATTGCCTGAGAGAGTGGTGGCCGGCCATTGATTCAAACCGCAAAATTTACCAGTTTAAAAAAGGTGAGAAAATTTTTGCCGAAGGCGACAACGTAGAAGGCGTTTTCTTTATGGTGAAAGGGGTGAGCAAGGTGCACAAATACTGGAAAGACGACAAGGAACTGATCATACGCTTTGCACGTGAAAACGATATCATTGGCCACCGCGGATTGTCCACACGTTCGACTGTTTATCCTGTTACTGCCACAGCGCTGACAGACGGGATTGTTTGTTTTATCAGTCTGGATTTTTTCAAAATGTCACTCCGGGTAAATACCGATTTCTCTTATTCATTTCTCATGTTTTTTGCAGACGAGCTGCACCTGTCCGAACAAAGAATGCGCGACCTCGCTCATATGCCAGTAAAGGGTCGGGTAGCCCAGGCGCTTATCAATCTCGAAAAAAAATTCTCCACTGATGCTGATGGATTTATTTCCTACGCAGTAAGCCGGCAGGACATAGCCGCATATACGGGTGCTGCATATGAAACAGTATATAAAATACTGACAGAATGGACCGAGACGGGAATCATCAAAACAGATAGCAAAAAAATAGCCGTCATAAACCCTTCTGCACTTTCTGAAATGATATCTGCCTGACGGGCGATACATCTCTTATTGAACCAGTTTTTATGAAGCGGGAATTCAAAAGCCTTACAAAGGGATCGCTATTGAAGAATTGCAAATTGAAAAACTAAAATAGATCACAAATGACCAATTGCCATAGTTTTGTAAATCAATAATTGATATCACCGGATTGTCGGGATTAAACACAGCATCATGAAATACAGAACACTTGGCAACACTTCTGAAAAACTTTCTGCAATCGGTCTTGGATGCATGGGAATGTCGTACGGTTACGGTAATCCGGACGACGACGAATCGATTGCAACACTCCACACAGCCCTTGACCTGGGCATCAACTTCTGGGATACTGCGGATATGTATGCCGATGGAAAAAATGAAGAGCTGATCTCTAAAGTGCTGGTTGAAAACCGCGACAAAGTATTCATTGCAACAAAATTTGGATTTGTATGGCGTAATGATGGCACCAACTATCTTGATGTAACGCCAAAGCACATACGAAAAGCAGTGGAACTCAGTTTGAAGCGCCTCGGCATAGAGACAATCGACTTATACTATTCTCACCGGCTCGACCCGAATGTGCCGTTAGAAGAAACTGTAGGAGCCATGGCAGAGCTTGTTAAGCAAGGGAAGGTCAGGTATCTCGGACTTTCTGAGGTTTCGGCTGCATCCCTGCGAAAGGCAAATGAAATACATCCCATTTCCGCTCTGCAATCAGAATATTCCGTTCTCACCCGCGATGCAGAGGCAGAAATGATACCGCTCTGCGAAGAACTGAATATAAGTTTTGTGCCCTTCAGTCCGCTTTCCAGAGGTCTTTTCACTGCCGCCACGCCCAATCCGGAAACCCTTGCTACAAACGATATCCGAAAGTCGCTCCCAAGATTCACCGACAAAAACTGGGAGAACAATAAGAGCCTTGTGGAAGGTTTTGCTTCGATCGCTGTTGCAAAAGGTTGTACACCTGCTCAGCTTGCTATTGCATGGGTAATCTCAAGGGGCGAAGGCATCATCCCAATACCTGGAACAAAAAAGCGTGAACGATTGATTGAAAATTCAGCCGCCACAGAGGTTTTGCTTGATAAATCCGATATGGATGCTATCGATGAACTGGTGAAGAAATTTCCGCATACAGGTGAACGTTATGGCGAAGGAATGTTGAAACTTGTCAACCACTAGAGTTGATAAGACGGCGGTCCAATCATTTCGACCGGAGGGAGAGTCTCACATAACTCGGCTGGGGATCTCTCGACCCATTGGCTGCGCCAAAGGAGTCGAGTTGACGGACTCCGATCTTCAGGGTGACTGCAACCGACGCATCGGCATCTGCCCGTAGCGGCCTTGGCTCCTGCGGCTGATTTTAAAGAAAGCATCACATAAACACTGCCAGCAGGAACACAGCCGTGGGGCAGTGACGTGCGGAGGTAGAGTCTCACACCATCGGCTGGGGGTCTCTCCACCCTCATCGCTGCGCGATGGGAGTCGAGATGACGCATCATGATGACGCATGACAACTTACTAATCAAGAATGCCGTCGTAGCAGAGCTGATACAACTGATCTATTTTTTTCTGATCCAGCTTCTTGTTGCCGTAATGCGCTTTTTTGATCACTTCATTTACTGAACCGATGATAAATCCCAGCAGAAGGGCATCGTCGAGGTCTTTGATGATCCCATCCTCCTTGCCTTTTTGCAGCAAGGTGAAAATGGGATTTAGGTATTTTAATGAATCCTTTCTTACCTCCTCCGTAATAAAAGGAGAATGATAACACTGCTCAAGAAAAATGAATTTCTCAAAATGCTGCAGGCGATAGGTGACGATATTGTTGAATATTTTTCTGAACCCCAC
>JACMLD010000059.1 GCA_014379785.1 Chitinophagaceae bacterium | reverse complement strand
TTTATGCCTGTGTATCAGTCTCTAAATATCAATTAACAAATGATAATAACTAATTAATATTGCAAAATGTCGGCAGAAAAAATCATAGGTGACTGGAAAAAAAAGCATTTCAAACCCGTATACTGGCTGGAGGGCGAGGAAGACTACTATATAGATCAGGTGATGCAGTATGCCGAACACATGATATTGAGTGAATCGGAGGCGTCCTTTAATCTTTCCGTGTTTTATGGCAAAGATGCAAACTGGGCAGATGTAGTCAATGCATGTATGCGTTATCCCATGTTTGCAGAAAAACAAGTGGTGCTGCTTAAAGAGGCACAGCAGATGAAAGACATTGATAAGCTGGAATCGTATATAGACCGGCCACTGGCGTCTACCATTTTCGTGGTGTCTTATAAGGAAAAAAAAGTGGATGGCAGGAGCAAGCTCGCGAAAATGCTGAAAGAGAAAGGGGAAATGCTCACTACAAAAAAGATGTATGAAAAGGATTTGCCCGGTTGGACGAGTGAGCTGGCTGCTTCAAAGGGTTTTAATCTGAATAATAAAGCCCTGATGCTTTTGGTGGAACATGTAGGGAATGATCTGTCAAGGATAAACAACGAGATTGAAAAACTTGCCGTGAATCTTGTTGGAAGAAATACGATAACGGAAGACGATATTGAAAAATACATCGGTGTCAGCAAGGAGTACAATGTATTCGAGTTGCAGGAGGCGCTGGGCAGGAAGGACCTTGCAAAGGCAATCCGCATCATTCAATATTTCGAAGGCAATCCAAAAGCTGGTCCTATCCAACTGGTGCTACCGACCGTCTACAACTATTTCTCAAAGGTTTTCTCCATTTTCGGAATGAGTGACAAGTCTGAGCAGGCCGTCAGGGGCATGTTCTATAACAATCCATTTGCCGCGCGGCAGGCTTTGGAAACCGTCAAGAACTATGGCTTCGAGGGCATCGAGCGCGCCATTCTATTGTTGCATGAGTACAACCTGCGCAGTGTGGGCGTAAATGACAATGGCACCAGTGATGCGTCTCTCATGAAGGAGCTCGCTGCGAAGTTGATGAGTTGAACGCAATTGTAGTTTTATGTTTGAATCTCTCCCAGCCGTCGGCAATTGCCCCACGGCTGTGTTCCCGCTGTTATTCGTTATTGTGATAAAGTCTTTAAACTAACCGCGGGAGCCAAGGCCGCTACGGGCAAGTTGCCATCCGGCTGGAAGGCATACATCAAGATAGGCTGGGAGTGTTCATACAGAATTTCACAGAATAACATGCGCAAGTCACTTTTATGGCGACTATATAGATTTTGCCAAGGTTTAAAATGTTCTATGGTGGTCTTTTTTTTTCGCTGACCCCCTTATAATAAGAATGACCCCGATTACCATCCCGGCGAGATTTCCGTATTTCTCGTATGGCTTTTCATAGCGCTCTCGATAAGGCTCTAAGTGCTGCGTCTTCAGGTAAATACCAATACCGCCACCTAAGAGCATGAAAAGTCCCAATACTATTTTCAGGTTCATTTAGAATTCTTGAGCGTTTCTTCTTTCAAAATTTGTTGGATTTCCAGTACTCTCAAAATTACTCATAGAATGTGCAGTGGTTATAGTCCCACCGCTTTTGGAGTAACCGTAACCAGCAGTCTGGCAACTTGCCCGTAGCGGCCTTGGCTCCCGCGTTTAATTTAAAGCATTTCCGAGAATCAAGACTGACAGCGGGAACACAGCCGCGGGGCAATTGCCGACGGCTGGCAGTGACTCACACCAGAGACTTAATGGAAAGCGTCTTATCAATCGCCAACTGATCCTTCAACGCATCGAGACCCGCAAACTTTTGCTCAGCACGCAGATATTTACGCAGCGTCACCTGCAGCTTTTCTCCATAGATGTCCTTGTCGAAGTCGAAAAGATTCACTTCTATCACGCGCGCGATTCCGCCGACGGTCGGACGCACACCGATATTCATCATGCCTTTTAATTCGGAGCCTTTGGCGAGTGTCGCCGTTACCGCGTAAACGCCGTTGCCGGGTATGAGCTTGTCTGCATCCTCCACAAGGAGGTTTGCTGTGGGGTAGCTGATGGTTCTGCCGAGCTTATTTCCTTCGATGACTACTCCTTCAAAGAAATAGGAATAACCCAGATAGTTATTGGCCTCTTCGAGATTGGCAGAGATAAGGGCTTTTCTGATGATGGTGGAACTGATGGTGATGCTGTGCAGGAGATGGGCTGCGATCTCAATCAGCTCAAAATGTCCTTTCGCAGCATAATCTTCCAGGAGCTTGAAGTCGCCAAGCCTGCCTTTTCCAAACCGGTGATCATAACCGATGATAACAGTATGCGGATGAAAGCGGCCTATTAAAAAATCCTCTACATATGCACTCGCGTCCTGCCTTGAAAATGCTTCTGTAAAAGGAACGACGACAAGGTGATCAATTCCATTTTTCGCAAGCAGCGCAGTTTTTTCTTCCAGGGTATTGATCAATTCAAGCGGATTCTCACTCACAATCTTTCTCGGGTGCGGATCGAAAGTGACAATCACAGTTTCTCCACCAATCCTCGCAGCCTCTTCTCTTAGCTGGTTGATAATCTGCTGATGACCCAGATGCACCCCATCAAATGTCCCGATTGTTACCACTGCCTTTTTGAATTCCGGCAGCTCATTTGTCGAAAAATATACTTTCATGCGTTGCGAAAATACAACTCTCAGACCTTAGTTTTGCTGCCATGAGTCTATATTCAAAAAGAGGGGTTTCGGCACAAAAAGAAGAAGTGCATAAGGCAACTGAAAAACTTGACAAGGGCCTTTATCCCTACGCTTTTTGTAAACTGTACGCCGATTTTCTCGGCAATGATCCCAACTGGGTAAACGTCATGCATGCCGATGGCGCCGGTACCAAAAGCATTCTTGCTTATCTGTACTGGAAAGAAACCGGTGATCTTTCCGTTTGGAAAGGGATCGCACAGGATGCGATCGTGATGAACCTCGATGATCTGCTCTGCGTAGGGATTTTTGACAATATCCTTTTCTCCTCCACCATTGATCGCAACAAAAGACTCATACCTGCTGACATCCTCGAAAACATCATCAATGCATCGCAGAAATTGTTTGATGAATTGAAAACTCATGGCGTCAATATTCATTACCTGGGTGGAGAAACGGCAGACGTCGGCGACGTGGTGAGAACAATTGCCGTCAATGGAACCATGGCAGCAAGATGGCCAAAAAACAAAATCATTGGAAATGAAAATATCGGGGACGGAGATGTCATCGTTGGTTTTTCCAGCAGCGGACAGGCCCGCTATGAAAACTTTTACAATTCAGGAATTGGCAGCAATGGACTAACCAGCGCAAGGCATGATATGCTGGGAAAATTTTACAGCGAACAGCACCCGGAGTCGTATGATACCGGGCTCGATGAGGAGGTAGTTTACATTGGCCCTTACCAGCTAAGCGAAAAAACACCGTCCGGCTACACAGCGGGGGAGTTGCTTTTATCACCCACGCGGACTTATGCGCCGTTGCTTGTAAAAATCCTTACCGAAGTTTTTGACGCAGTACATGGACTCATCCACTGCAGCGGCGGGGGGCAGACAAAATGCATGAAGTATCTTCCTGGAAATTTCAAAATAACCAAAGACAATCTTTTCGATCCACCGCCGGTTTTCGACCTGATAAAAAAAGCATCCGGCTCCGACAACCGCGAGATGTACCAGGTGTTTAATATGGGCCACCGTCTCGAAATCTTTACTTCCGGATCCGATGCAGAAAAGTTGATAGCTTATGGAACGGCTTTGGGCATTGATGCAAAAATCGTCGGCAGGGTAGAAGCCTCCGAAAAAAAGGAACTGGTTCTAAAGGCCGGTGAGGAGACTATCGTTTATCAGTACTAAATCTTACGGCGGCTTCCAGAATATTTTCTGCTATCTTTTTTTGATTTTCAGGATCACTGACAAAAGCGAAATCTGTGGGGTTGGATAAATAGCCGGCTTCCAGTATCAGGGCGGGCATGGGTGAAGCCTTCAGTACATATATCTTTTCACGCTGCTTCAACGCCGCCGCCGTCTTCCAGGTTTTTTTCAGGGCTTCCGAAAGCATACCGCCCAGCACTACACTTTTATTGTAAGCAGGATTTTCCTTCGACACATAAATTTCAAACCCCGATGTGTTGCTGTTCGTAGGATCAATTGCCATATGTATGGAAATAAGCATTTCTCCTGTGTGCTGCGTTGCAGTACTCACTCGATTTTTCAGTCCCGAATTGACCGTTACCGCTCCACCAGGCAGGTCATCGCTTTCTCTTGTCATTATTACATCCACATTGTACCGGCCCGATATTTCTTTTACTTTCCGGGCAATGGCAAGCGTTAATCCCTTTTCAGTCACACCATTTTCATTCACCGCTCCATTGTCTGCACCACCGTGACCCGCATCAATTACCAGAATGAGCTTCTTTTCTGAACGCAGGGGCGTGGGGATACGGGCATCATAAAGTTTTAAGGTGAATGAACAAAACAAAGCGACAACGATCGGCAGGATCATGGACCTGCCCATCAGAGAGTTTTTACTTTTCATATCCTTACTGGCTATCATGCTTATGCGCCTTTTTATCTGATTGTGAAAAAATGGATTGACGATTGATAACTTTCTGATCCGGATGGCTTCTGATATCAACA
>JACMLD010000058.1 GCA_014379785.1 Chitinophagaceae bacterium | reverse complement strand
TGGGTAGGTTTTGTAGCGTTTATCACATGGGTGCCACCACCGATGGGCAGGTGCAGTCTGCTGAAGGTCGGAAACTTCAGGAGGTGATTGACGCGTGTGTCCTTGTGCTTAGCCCATTCCATCCGTCCGTCTTTTTCTTCCCTTTCCAGTTCGGTTACTGTCAGGTCAAGGGCCGCGAGTATGTCTGCGCCGAGCGTTTCTTTCTCAGGTGTATTGATATTGTCTACAAACATCCAGGCGGAATCTCTGAGCAGGCCTTCGAGTAAGGTGGACTCATGCGGACTGAGTTTTTTCGAGACACCTAGCGCTAGTTCGTCGCTCCAGATTACTTTTTCGAGATTGTCCCAAAAAGCGACAAAAACCGTGGCTCCTTTTTCGGAAATATCGTTTTTGAAGTTCCAGTCTTTCAGAATATCCCAGTATTTTTTTTGAGGAGCGGTGAGGATTGTTTCGTCTGTGTTCCTGAGCAGCACAGGGATGGCCATTTCAGCAAAAGCATTGAAATTATCTGTCTGCAACTGCATCATGTCCTGCGGAGTAATGTCCTGCATGCGGGTCAGGTTGCGGTTGATGGTAAGCCCGCGGTAATTCGGAAAAGATCCACCGAGATAATATGGATAGCTGGTATCGGTGGGTTGCTGATTGGCGCTGCTGACGAATCCACGTTCGGGATTCATCTGGTGTGGATTTTCGGATTGCGGTATAATGCCCTGCCACATAAAACTGCTGTCGGTTCCCGGCATTACAAAGTCGCCCTGTCTTTTCCATTTTGCCGGAAATGCGCCCTGGCACCAGAGTGCGATGTCTCCGTTCTTTGCTGCAAAGACGCAGTTCTGTCCCGGCGTGTGCAGGTTTTTAATGGCTTCGGCGTAGTCTGCATAATTTTTTGCGCGGTTGAGCTGGTAGAACATTTTTATTTCGTTGCTTGGATCGTGCGCCTTCCAACGTACCGCGTATGACTTGCCGTCGTTGTTGCTGTTGCCGTACCTGGTGTCAAAGATGACCGGGCCGAAAACGGTGTATGCAACGGTGTCAAGATAATCTGGTTTGTCTTTGACTTTTATTTTTTCGTATCGGAATTCTGTCTGTTTCCATTCTCCGTTGAAAAAATATTCCTGCCGCGACTCGTCTTTGAATTTGATTTCGTAGTAGTCGCGCACGTCTCTGCCGGCGTTGGTAAAACCAAAGGCACAACTGTCGTTGAAACCGATTGACACCGTCGGTGCGCATGGAAAAGAGGCACCATATACATTGAAGTTGGGTGTCTGCATATGTATTTCGTACCAGAGTGATGGGAGGTTGAGTCCAAGATGTGGATCATTGGCAAGAATGGGAAAGCCGCTTCTTGTTTTCTTACCGCTGACGGCCCAGTTGTTGCTGCCGTTTGATTTGTCCGGTTTCTGAGGTTCTACGGGCAGTATGGTACTGTCACGTTGGAAGCTAAAATATACCGAGTCTGCTATGGTGGGTTTCATTGGTACGATGCCTGCGGGATCGAATACTGTACCGGCGGGTATGATGGGGTCAAGTGAGTCTGGTTGAATGGGCAGCATGTTTTCAAAAACTGCGCGGGTGTATGCGTTTCTTGCAGAGGTATATTCAAAATCGGCTTCATAACCTGCAAGGTCAAACGACATATATTTAAGAAAGAGGGCGGTCTTGTAATTCGACCATGCTTCGGGCTGGTAACCGAGTAATTTGTATTCCAGCGGCATGGTGCTTTTTGTAAGGCTCTGGATATATGCGTTGATGCCGGCTGTGTAGGCGTCGCACATCCTTTTGGTAGTATCATCTGCCTCCATGAGTTTGAGGGAATTTTTGGCTGCGTAAGGCATGCCGAGTCTGCGGAAGTACCTGTCTACGATATACAGAAAATCAACGGTACCTTGTTTTTCACCCACAATTTCACACAGTCTGCCGGCTGCTGCATGTGTCTGAAATTCCATTTGCCAGAGTCTGAACTTTGCATGGAGAAATCCCTGAACGAAGAATGCATCGTCGTCATTATCGGCAAACACGTGCGGGACAAGCCTTTCATCGAGATAGACTTCTGTCTTGCCTTTCAGTTGAGGGAATATCAGGTCTTCACTGTAGTTGATACCAGCGGGTTCAGCATTTTGCCAGACACCGTGCTGTGGACTGAGTAATCGTCCGATTGGAGCCTGTAAGAGCAGTCTTGAATCGAGAATGATTATCAGGGCAATCGTCAGTAAGGCAGTGATTGAAAAGGCTAATATTCTCATGTTCCCGAAGGTAAGGATTTATGTATTTCATTGGAATGGTTGCCCTAAAGCGGTAATACCACTTATAGGTATTGTTTTGGTTCAACAGATGAAGCAAATTTGGTGAAGGAAAATCAAAACTCTCAATCGCTTACTATGAATTTTTCAAATTTTTATATTCCTGTTCCTGCGATCATTTATAGGGTAGATAAGGATGGTCGCCTGCTGGCAAGACCTGGCATCAGGAAATTTTTCTTTAACAAATTGCCTGTAACCTCTGGCAAAGTTTTGGTGTCAGATACTGTGAAAAGAATGCAGTATGACAACTAAAAACAACCATATGCAAAACAAACACAAGCTGATTCTTGGCTGCCTGTTTGGCTTGCTTTTCCTTATCAGTCTGATCTGATGGATCGCGTCACCTGCCCAGCAGGTGGGTTAGGGTAGAAATCTCTTCGCTTGTATTGAATGCATGAAGGACGATCCTCAGT
>JACMLD010000514.1 GCA_014379785.1 Chitinophagaceae bacterium | reverse complement strand
TTATAATGCGTATCGGTGATGAATATCTGTCCTTGGTTTTTGATGCAGACTTCCGCCAGCAGGTTTTCCATTCTTTCTTCATCCAGATTTTCAAACACATCGTCTAGTAAAAGAAGCGGGGGATAGCCCTTAAAATTTTTCAGCGTGTCAAATTCTGCCAGTTTAAGGGCAAACAGCATGCTTTTGCGCTGACCCTGCGATGCAATGGATTTGAACTGTTTGTCGCCGAGATTGATTTCCAGGTCATCGCGGTGAATGCCCTGGGTAGTTCTTTGCATTTGCAAATCTTTTTCCCTGGCGGCTTTCAGCAGGGCAGCCAGCGGTTTTTCATGAATGGCGCTCTGGTAGTTTATGGAAGTATTTTCGTCTGTCTTTGCGATCTGCGTGTAAAACCTGCGAACAACGGGTATCAGTCCAGTAAGAAAAGATTGTCTTTTTTCGAAGATATGATTACCGTGTTCCGACAACTGCCGATCATAGACATCCAGCAGGCTGTGATCTGTCACGCGTGATTCTGCTATGGATTTGAGATGACTGTTTCTTTGCTGCATCACCCTGTTGTAGTCTATGAGGTTTCGCAGGTAGTCCTGGTCGGCCTGCGAAATAAGGGCGTCCATATATCGTCGTCTTTCTTCGCTTCCTCCCGTGATAATATGTACATCGTCCGGCGCAATAAAGACCAGGGGAAAGCGACCGATATGTGCGGCAAATTTGTCATATGCATTTTGGTCAACAAGAAATTCTTTTTTTCCTGTCTCTCTGAGTATGCATGCTGCTGAATGATTTTCGTTGTTCAGCGAAAACTCACCCGCGATGCGAAATCCCTGTGCGCCGGTTTTTACATTCTGCGCGTCGGTTTTACTGAAGTAACTTTTTGTAAAGCTGAGGTAGTGAATGGCATCCAGGAGATTTGTTTTGCCGATGCCGTTGTTGCCGCAAATACCGATGATCCGCGCGGTGAAACTAAAGGAAGCGTTTTCGTAATTTTTAAACTGAATGAGCTGGATGAAATTGAGTTGCAGCATTGGCCGCAAGATAAGCGATAGTTGATTTTCTCAGGGGCAAAAAAGAGCCCCTGGTAGAAACCGGGGGCGTGTGTTAAGGCTCTGAATTATAATCGTTATGTATGAAATCGGTATATCTAGTAATTTTCTTCCATAAACTCGCTGAAGTCGCGCAGGTGATAAAGTGACTGTGCCTGGAGATAGTGTTTACGGTCCGGCTGATTCCTTTTCAATTCAATCATATTGTCTGTTATCACCATTTTAAAATCGCTGATGATTTCGTCTTCGGATTTCAGGAAGCATTCGGTCTCAACAACGGAAATTTTTCCATTTGCGTAAACAAGCTTGTTCATTTGGCAATCGTTTGAATTTTATGTTAAAAAATCGTGCCGCAAATAAACCCGGTTGTTCGCATATATCCGACGATTTCCATTGTAGAAAAAAACGGACAAAACCCAAAAAGCGCCCGCATTAAAAATGTGGAATTTTGCATTTACCCCTTATCTTTGCCCACTCTAAAAAAGGATTCAATTGGCAACAAAATTTTCGAAAGAAACCTATCTATACTGGTATGAGCTGATGCAGCTTATAAGGCAGTTTGAACTAATGGCCGAAGAGAAATATAAAATGGAGGGGAAGATCCGCGGATTTTTCCATGCCTATATTGGCCAGGAGGCGATTGCCGCCGGCTGTATGACGGCCACCCGCCCGGAAGATCCTTTTATCACTGCTTACCGCGACCACGGTCTCGCTCTGGCGAAAGGGGTGAGTTCCAATGCCTGTATGGCCGAGCTTTATGGCAAGGCAACCGGTTGTGCAAAAGGTAAGGGTGGAAGTATGCACTTTTTTGGAAAGGATGTCCACTTTTTTGGCGGCCACGGTATCGTTGGCGCTCAGATTGGCACAGGAGCCGGACTTGCCTTTGCCGAGAAATACAAAGGCACTGACAATGTGAGTCTTACGTTTTTCGGAGACGGCGCTGCTCGTCAGGGTATGGTAAACGAGGTTTTCAATATTGCGATGACATGGAAACTGCCGGTCATATTCATATGTGAGAATAACAATTACGCGATGGGCACCTCTGTAGAGCGCACATCGAATGTGGTAGATATTTACAAACTGGCCGATGCTTTTGAAATGCCAGCCGACTCGGTTGACGGCATGAGCTGCGAAGCGGTGCACGAAGCAATTGCCCGGGCTGTGAAAAGAGGTCGTGAAGGTGATGGCCCCACACTCATCGAAATAAAAACCTATCGTTACAAGGGTCACTCGATTTCTGACCCGCAGAAATACCGGACCAAGGAAGAAGTGGAAGAATACAAACAGCGCGACCCGATACAGCTGGTACTGAAAACTATTGTCGACAACAAACTGGCGAAAAAAGAAGAAATCGAGGCAATCGATAAAAGAATCGAAAACATCGTGGCCGAAAGCGTGAAATTCGCCGAAGAAAGTCCATTTCCAAACGACGATGAGGTTTATAAGGACATTTACGTTGACCAGAACTATCCATTTATTGTAGACTAATCCCCAATTCAGA
>JACMLD010000513.1 GCA_014379785.1 Chitinophagaceae bacterium | reverse complement strand
GGATGAATGTCCAGTTCAAGCAAAGGCAAAAACCAACGGAAAATTTTCAGTGCCTCATCTATGCGTCCGGCTTTCACCAGTCGATAGATGGTCACGGTTTCGGCGGGAAAGGCACAGACCAGTCCGGCCACCCAGCCGTCGGCACCCATCAGCAATTCTTCCATAGCAATGGTATCAACTCCGCACAATACTGCAAAGCGATCACCAAAGCGGTTACGCATACGCGTGAGGTTCGTGATGTCCCTGCTTGATTCTTTCACCGCATTGATATTTGCAAATTCCGTCAGTTCCTCAAACATATCAGGCGTAACGTCGATCTTGTAATCAAATGGATTGTTGTAAATCATTATCGGCAGGTCCGTAGACGCTGCAACCGCTTTGAAGTAGGTAACTGTTTCCCGGTGATCGGATTTGTAACGCATAGGAGGCAGCAGCATCAGTCCGCGTGAACCTGCGCTTCTGGCGATTTTTGCCTGGTTGATCGCTTCCCGGGTTGACCCTTCTGCGATATTCATGATCACCGGAATTTTTCCCGCTGATCTTTCTATGGCATATTTCAGGAGGCGTTCTTTTTCGTCTGATGTAAGCACACTTGCTTCTCCGAGTGAACCCCCGAGTATGGCGCCGTCAATACCGGAGGCTATCTGAAAATCGAGATTTTTTCCAAACAATTCCAGATCGAGTGTATCGTCTGTCTTAAATTTTGTTGTAAGAGCCGGGAATACGCCTTGCCATTTGAAACTCGACATGATGATTGTTTTTTGTAAAACTAAGGACTGACGCAGTCGGGCTGTTTTTCTGGAATTAACCAGTTATGGTACTATTTTAGCGATTTTGGTTAGGTTATGGCATATTTATGGCTAAATTCGAACCATGCGGGTTATTCCTTTTCAGATACCGAAAAACAGCGAAGAGGCATTTCGGGTGCAGGTAGACAAGATGCCGGTTTTTTACCCGCATTTGCACCAGCATCCTGAACTGCAACTGACCTTGATCGTACAGTCAGAAGGCACACTCATTGCCGGCGATTATATTGGCCGCTTTCAGTCAGGGGACATCTTTTTGATCGGTGCCAACCAACCGCATGTTCTGCGAAACGATGATACCGTGCACCCAGAGACAAACGCCCATAGCATCACTGTTTTTTTTGATGAGGAAACGTTAGGTCGCGATTTCTGGCTGGTACCTGAATTGAAAGCATTGCAAAGTTTCTGGAAGAACAGTGGCTCGGGGTACAGAATAAAATCAGATAAAAATAGTCCGCTTGCAAATAAAATCCGGCAATTGCCTGGGGCGTCCGGGATAGACCGACTCGTTTTATTTGTGGAGATTCTCAAATGCCTGACAGTAAAGAAAGATATTGTGCCGCTGGCTTCTGTTGTCCTGAATAAAAACATCAAGTCATACGATGGCGCGCGGCTCAACAAAGTGCTGGCATTCAGTTTTGAATCCCTGCACAGACCAGTGAAGCTATCGGAAGCAGCGGCGGTAGCGGATCTCAGCCAGGAAGCATTTTGCAGATATTTTAAAACACGCACCCGTAAAACATATACAAACTTTTTGCAGGAGATCAGGATCAGTCATGCGTGTAAACTGCTTGGTCAGACAACAGACAGCATAGCTTCAGTCAGCATTGATTGCGGTTTTCAAAATTTATCACATTTCAACCGGGTGTTTAAGAAGATAAAGGGGCTGAGTCCGGGTGAATATCGCAGGGGAAGTTGATTGGTTGATTAGTTGGGCGGTCACCCTGAGCGTAGTCGAAGGGTCCCCCACCGGCCGAAGTTGGGTCAACTTGATTAATAGTAGGGGATGTCTCGGCTTCGCTCGACATGACGGGCGGTCACCCTGACAAAGGTTTACTTGATTTCCTGAATCTTTATATTCTTCCACCTCACCTTTATTCCACCTCCATCGTGTATCTGCAGCGCTATAAAACCCTTGCCCTGTCCGATTTTTTCGTCTTTGATATATACCATCTGATTGCCATTCAACCAGGTAGTCACCTCATCGCCTTTCACCGAAATTTTTAACTGATTCCACTCTCCTTCTTTGAGATGCTTCTGGTCTTCGACTCCTGGCTGCACGAGCCATCCGCGACCGTAAGATTCATAAATGCCGCCGGTATTTTTGACCGGTGGAGCTACTTCCACCTGCCAGCCACTGATCTTTACTCCGTCAATAGAAGATCGGAAAAACACACCGCTGTTGCCATTCGCCTCCTGTTTGAAATCAAGGGTCAGGATAAAATCACCATAAGATTTTTCTGTAGAGAGATAACCATACTGTTTGTCGGGACCACTTTCACAAACCAGTTCTCCATTTTGCACATACCATTTTTCCGTCCCATGAATTTTCCATCCACTCAAATCATTTCCGTTGAAAAGAGAAGTCGC
>JACMLD010000512.1 GCA_014379785.1 Chitinophagaceae bacterium | reverse complement strand
ATTTTCCGGTGGGTAAAAGTCATACTTCTTGTTTATGGCATAGTAGGCATTGCATTGTATTATCTGCAGGACAAAGTTTTTTTCAGGCCGGAAAAGGTTGATTGGGATCATAAGTATGCCTCCGAAATTCCCTATGAGGAGTTCAATCTTCCGTTTGACACCAATGCGAATATGAATGTGGTGCGATTCTACAAGAAGCAACCGGCCACAAAAGCGATCATTTATTTTCATGGCAATAAAAAAAATATCGGTTGGTATGCGAAGCACGCGCCGGGCCTTGCGGCTGCAGGTTACGAAGTGTGGATGATCGACTACCCCGGCTATGGCAAGAGTACCGGTGTTTTTACGGAGCAAAGACTGTATGAGTATGCTGAACAAATGTATAAACTGGTGCGCAGTCGATTGCCGGCAGACAGTATTGTGGTATATGGCAAAAGCCTGGGTACCGGACTGGCGGCTTATATTGCTTCCAGGCATTCCTGTCGGGGGCTCATTCTCGAAGCGCCATACTATTCTTTCACTGAATTGGCGGGTCATTATTTCCCGGTGTATCCGGTAGGAAGAATGATCAGGTTTAAAATACCCACACATGAATATTTGAAGAGAGTGATTGCGCCGGTTATGATCTTGCATGGCAGTGATGACGGTATTATTCCTGCCAGCCATTCGCGGCGGCTGGTTGCTTCCATGAAAAAAACGGATGAGTTTGTATTGGTAGAAGGTGGGTCACACAACGACCTGATGGAGTTTCCTGCGGCAAGAGAAAAAGTCAATTCAATGCTCACTGCGCACATCCGGCAAAAACAATAGCAAGGAAGCGTATCGCGACAAACCATCAATGCCATAGAAAGCAACAAGTATGTGCCATCTACCGTGCTTGCCCTGAAAATGGCAAGGCTGTTTGGTAAGCAGGTCGCGGAGATATTTGAATTGGAAGATGCGGACTAGACAGCTATCACATTACTGTTTTTATTCTTTTTTATTTTCTCCGGAATGGACGCGATGATTTCTTCTCGCAGAATATCAATCAGTCTTTTCTTTACAAAATCGCGGTGCACGACCAGGCTGACTTCACGCATGGGGGTTGGCGATTTAAAATGTCTTACCAGTTGCATTTGTCTGAGTGGCATGTCCATGGTGGCGAGTTCAGGTAAAATAGTCACGCCATCGTTGAGCTCCACCATCCGGCGCAGCGTTTCAATACTTCCGGCTTCGTAACTGAAGTGGCTGTTTTCTACACTGATCTTTCTGAGCTGACAAAGATTCACTATTTGGGATCTGAAACAATGGCCCTCCTCGAGCAGCCAGAGTTTGCTGGGGTCAATGTCCTGTGGAAGTACATAGGTTTTTTTATAAGCCGCATTTTTTTTCGAAACATAGGCCATGAGTTCCTCGTAGAAAAGCGGATGTTCACGGATGCCTGGTTCCTGCAGGGGAGTGACCAGGATACCGGCATCGACTTTCCCGGATCGGAGCGCTGCGATCAGGTGAGCGGTGGTCATTTCATTAACCGTAAGCCTCACCTCGGGATATTTTTTGGTGAAATTCTGAACAAACAGCGGCAATAGGTAAGGTGCGAGAGTCGGGATGATGGCAATCCTCAGGTCGCCTTCCAGCTTGCCTTTTTTATTCTGTATGAGTTCATGGAGCTGACCGCGGGCGACCAGGATTTTCTTGGCCTGTGCAATGATGGCAGTGCCGGTTTCTGTGGGAACTACAGGTTGCTTGGACCGGTCAAATATTTTCAGATCAAGTTCCTCTTCCAGCTTGTGTATCTGCATACTGAGCGTGGGCTGGGTGATGGAGCAGCTTGCAGCGGCTTCGGCAAAATGGCGGTGGGTGTCCAGCGCAATAATATATTCGAGTTGTACGAAGGTCATGGGCTTGTCTCATAGCTTTTGTCTATGATAATATAAAACTAATCAATTTGTTTGATGTTGATGATAGACGGACATTTGCATATCCGGGGAATCGGCCATCTGTTTTAGAGATGAACCATGCAAAAAATGAAAACCTGAAATAAAAAGTCCCCGCCTGAGAGGCGGGGATTTTTCTATTCTTCCAGCGTAACTTTTTTTCCGCTCACTTTGAGTTTATGTCCCACTCCTACTTTGAGTGCGTAGTTCTCTTTCTCATGACTTACAGGAAACCCAAAACAAACAGGATAGTCAGCGTCTTTCACCATTTCATGAATAATCTGGTACGCGGTCAGGCCGTAGGGTCTTTCAGTGTCCTTGCTATCGGTGAACCCTCCAATGATCAACCCTGCCAGCCGATCGAGTTTTCCGCTTCTTTTTAACTGGTACATCATCCGGTCGATATTGTACAGGTATTCTCCTATGTCTTCGAGAAAAAGAATTCTGCCCTTTGTTTTTATATCGGAACCAGTTCCTGTGAGATGGGCAACGAGTGAGAGGTTACCCCCTACCAGTTCGCCTACTCCTTCGCCTTTACGGTTAAAAGTATGCGGAACGGATTCGTAGCGGCTCTTCTTTCCTTCCAGCGCAAGCCGGAGCGATTGCACCCATTCATTGCTATAACCGTCATCATTAAACGCAGAAGCCATTGGTGAATGCAATGATGCCACTTTGAAATTGCTGTATATATGTGAATGGAAAACTGTGATATCGCTATAACCGGCAATCCACTTGGGTGCTTTTCTGAAACGCGAGAAGTCAATGTCATCCACTATCCTGCCGGCGCCGTATCCACCTCTTCCGCAAAGAATGGCTTTCACAGAGGGGTCATCCAGCATATTCTGTAAATCTTCCAGTCGCTCCTTATCAGTTCCCGAAAAATAATTCTGAGAATCGCCACCTACCGTCTTGCCAACCCTTACAAAATAACCCCAATCCTGCAGCGTATTTACGCAGGTCTGAATGTTTTCCGCAGGCATATAGCCGGCGGGACAAACAATGCCAATCGTATCGCCTTTTTCGAGGTAGGGAGGAATTTTTACCATCAGATCTCTTTTAATGAGCATTCGCTTTCAGCCACCGATAACCGGTGTCTGACGCCGCATTTTAATGCAAAATTATTTCGTTGATGACCGACCGGAAAGTTGAAACACACCGGAAAGCTGGTCCCGCTGACTTTTTCCATCACAATCTCACGCAGATTTTTTCCAAACTCTTCCAGCACGTCTTCTGAAGGTTTTATTTTGAAGCCGCCGATGATCAGTCCCGCAAGCCTGTCAAGTTTGCCGCTGCGTTTTAGGTTCCAGAACATCCGGTCGATGCTGTAAAGATATTCCCCCGTGTCCTCTACAAAGAGAATTTTTCCGGCTGTGTAGAGGTCAGAAGCAGACGCGGCCATGGATTCGATGGTTTTGAGATTCCCACCAACAAGCACCGACTCCGCCTTTCCGGTTCTGTTTCCGATATTGGGTATGATGGGATATTTCATTTTTTCACCAGAAAGGGCCTGGCGTATAGAAAGGATGGTATCCACCTGGATGGGCTCGGCCTTGTTCCAGTCGTCTGGAAACGAGTTGCACATTTTGGAATGAATGGAAGCGATGCCGTAATTGTGGTTGAGATGCGAATGCATGACGGTGATATCGCTGAATCCAATGATCCATTTTGGACTTCGGACAAATTTGTTGAAATCGAGACGGTCAATGATCCTGACAATTCCATACCCTCCGCGGGCACACATGATGGCACTGATATCAGGGTCATCGAGCATTTTCTGAAAATCTGCTGCCCTTTCAT
>JACMLD010000511.1 GCA_014379785.1 Chitinophagaceae bacterium | reverse complement strand
GTAGAAGTGGTAACCCCTGATCAGTACATGGGTGATGTAACAGGTGATTTAAACCGTCGTCGTGGTATGTTGGAAGGAATGGATACAAAAGGAAATGCACAGGTAATCAGAGCCAAAGTTCCGTTAAGTGAAATGTTTGGTTATGTTACACAGTTGCGTTCATTATCTTCCGGCCGTGCAACTTCAACCATGGAGTTCAGTCATTATGCTCCTGCACCAAACAACATTGCAGAAGAAGTGATTGCCAAGGTTAAAGGAAAAGTGAACGCCTAATATTTTAATAAAGTTTTCTTCCGAAACCCGGTTGCTCATGCAGCCGGGTTTTTTTATTTACTTTAGTGTACAATCAAAAAACTTCATGGGAAAGAAACTGCAAATTTTAGTCTGTATTCTATTGGCCACCATCACGTCAAACGCTCAGCAAATAAAATGGGCGGCCGATGGCAACAGCTATTTCAAATCAGAGGGCGGGGATATCACAAAATATACCATGCCTGCCAATACAAAATCGGTATTCATTGGACGCGATAAACTAAAGCCGGAAGGATTGCAGAAAAATCTTACGGTCCGGAATTTTTACTTCGACGCCACCGAACAGCAGGTGCTGCTCTATACCAATACAAAAAAAGTATGGAGGCTCGACACCCGGGGTGATTACTGGCTCTACAATGTCAAAGACGGAAGTCTCAAACAATTGGGAAAATCATTGCCCGCATCTTCCATGATGTTTGCAAAATTTTCGCCAGACGGAAAAAGCGTTGCCTATGTGAGCAATTACAATCTCTATGTGGAAGACCTGGCAGGCGGACAAATAAAACAACTTACAAAAGACGGCAACAGAAAACTCATAAACGGAACATTCGACTGGGTATATGAAGAAGAATTTTTTTGTCGCGATGGCTTCCGCTGGAGCCCCGACAGCAAACAGCTTGCATACTGGCAAATAGACGCCAAGAGCACCAAAGATTACCTGATGGTCAACAACACGGATTCTATCTACCCGGTTGCCGTACCCGTTGAATACCCGGTTGCCGGCGAAGCGCCATCACCATATAAAATTGGAGTGATTGAAATAGCGACCGCACAGACAAAATGGATGGACATCCCCACTGATCCCATATTGCAGTCGTACGTGCCCCGCATGGAATGGTCAGGCAGCAACGAACTGATTCTGCAGCATCTTAACCGAAAACAAAATGAAAGCACCCTGATGCTTGTGAATACTACTTCCGGCGCTTCATCCGCCATTTATAAGGAAAAAGATTCGGCATGGATAGATATCCTGGCTTTGTGGGACAATGACTATATCTGGGGTGGTTGGGATTGGCTCAATGCAGGAAAGGAATTTATGTGGGCAAGCGAAAAAGACGGATGGAGACATTTGTACAGAATCAGCCGCGACGGAAAAAAAGAAACACTGATCACCGCAGGCAATTATGATGTGATGGATATCTGTCGAATCGACGAAAAAAACGGATACGTTTATTTTATGGCCTCGCCAACAAACGCCACGCAAAAATATCTTTACCGTACAAAGCTGGATGGCAAAGGAAAGGCTGAACAGGTATCGCCGGCGAATCAGCAGGGGACGCACAATTACAGAATATCAGCCAACGGAATGTATGCACAGCATTCATTCAGCAACTATTATACGCAAGCGGCGCAGGAGTGGATAACCCTGCCGGACCACAAAGGGATTAACAACGAAAATAAAGTAGCTGACGCATTAGCAAAAGCCGATAAAAGCAAATCAAATATTACATTCTTCAAAGTGAAGACCGCCGACAATGTTGAAATGGATGCGTGGATGGCCAAGCCGGATAATTTTGATTCAACAAAAAAATACCCGATTGTATTTTATGTGTACACAGAACCATGGGGACAAAACGTAATCGATCAATACGGAACCGCAGATAATTTTCTTTACAAGGGTGATATGGCAAAGGATGGATATCTCTATGTGTCGATCGATAACCGCGGTACTCCTGTTCCGAAAGGCAGGGCCTGGAGAAAATCGGTTTACAGAAAAATTGGTCTCGTGAATATCCGTGACCAGGCAATGGCGGCCAAAGAAATTTTCAAATGGAACTTTGTCGATACCAGCCGCGTAGCGGTATGGGGCTGGAGCGGTGGCGGTTCTGCCACCCTTAACCTGATGTTTCAGTATCCGGAAATTTACAAGGCTGGCGTAGCAGTCGCACCGGTTGGCAATCAGCTCACGTATGATAATATATACCAGGAAAGGTATATGGGTCTGCCGCAGGAAAACCGTGAAGATTTTGTAAAAGGTTCTCCCATGACCTATGCGAAAAATTTGCAGGGAAATTTGCTGTACGTGCATGGCACAGGAGACGACAATGTGCACTATAACAATGCCGATATGCTTATCAATGAACTGGTGAAGTACAATAAGCAATTTCAGCTGATGTCTTATCCAAACAGAACGCATAGCATTTCTGAAGGTCCGGGTACATTCGAACACCTTTCGACACTGTATACTTCGTATCTCAGACAACATTGTCCCCCGGGGGCAAGGCCTTCTGCGGTAACCGGAACAACCACCGAGAAGAAAGGATTTTAATCAGTGAGGTTAAGGGGTCTTGCCATATTAGTTTTTGCGATATTTATTGCAGGGCAATCCCATGCACAGTTGAAGAAATTATACAGTGGCGTACGTATCACTTCTTCTGCAAAAATTCTTCCGCAGGTTTATAGATTGAATGCAGTTGCCGGAAAGCAAATCGTTATAGAGGTCGAGGGTGACAACCTGGTCATTGATTTTAATGGCGCCATCATTGACGGGAATATAAAAGGTGAGCTGCCCGATAAATTTACAGGCGTGGCTCTTTACGTGAAGAAGGGAAAGAATATTGTGATAAAAAATCTTACTGCCAGGGGATTTAAAATTGCCATCAGGGCCGACAACGTCAGTGGTTTGAAAATCGAGAATTGCAACCTCAGCTATAATTACCGCCAAAGGCTCAACAGTTCGCAACAAAAGGAAGATGTGAGCGACTGGATGAGTTTTCACCACAATGATAAAGATGAGTGGCTGAGGTATGGTGCTGCAGTGTATCTGAAAAATTGTGACAAAGCGGTTGTCCGCAATAATATCGTTACCGGCGGGCAGTGTGCATTGATGATCTCGGAATGCGATGATGCAGAAATTTTCTTCAATGACTTCTCTTATAATTCTGCTATTGGGATCGGACTTTATCGAAGCAACCGCAACAAAATTATTTTCAACAGACTGGATTTTAATATCCGCGGGTACAGCCACGGAGTGTATCAGCGCGGACAGGATTCTGCAGCTATCCTGGTATTTGAACAATGTAATGGAAACGTATTTATGTCCAACTCTGCAACACACTCCGGCGATGGCTTCTTTTTGTGGGCGGGTCAGTATACGATGGATTCCGGCATGGGAGGGTGTAACGATAACCGCATTTATTTCAACAATTTTTCATGGGCAGCTACCAACGGTATTGAAGCAACGTTTAGCCGCAATAAAATGGTCGGCAATATAATAAATGGCTGTGACCATGGTATATGGGCCGGCTACAGTTTTGAGTCGCAGATTCTGCTCAACAGTATTGGGAGTAACAGGATAGGGATCGCAATCGAGCATGGGCAACAAATTGAGATCGCGGAGAATTTTTTTGAAGGGAATGGAGAATCGATCCGACTTTGGGGAAGAGCTACTCAACCTGTGGATTGGGGCTATACAAAAAAGGGGGATTTGCGGTCGAATAGTTTTGTGATCCATGCCAACCATTTTAAAAATGATAAAAAGCTTTTTAATTTTTCGCGGACGGATAATATCAGCCTGCGTGACAACAAGCCGGTCGGGTTGGAGGCGACGCTGCGGTTTGATTCGACTGTGAAGGATATCCATGATCGGGGGGTTGTGTCGGATTTGCTGAGGCGCGATGCAGATATTGTGAATGTACTTGCTGGAGGTTTGCCTGGATTTGCTGGCGTTCTTCCGGATAGCACTAACCCAAGACCGGGGCGCAGGGAAATCAGGATGACGGAATGGGGGCCGTATGATTTCAGGTCGCCCTTAATCTGGCTTACAAACCCGGCTGATTTGTCTGACACAGTGCGATTCGAGCTCGTGGGACCTCCAGGTGCATGGCGGGTGGTTGGCTTCAGGGGTTTGAAGGGCGTGAGCGGCAGGTCCGGTATATTCCCGTCTGAATTAGTTGCGATCAAAACGAGGGAAAAGGGTCAGGACATCTTTGTGCAGTTGGAGTACACAGGCGGGCCCGTTGTGAACAGGTTTGGCAAGAAGTTTCAGGCCGGGCAAAAATATCTTTTTGAATACAGGGATGCTGTAATGCCTATTTCCTGGAAAGTTAATTGGTTTGCTTATGACAGCACTGACCGGCCGCTTAAGGATCCCGTCAGGTTTGGACAGCTTATCAGGGGAATGCCCATTTTGCGGGACACTGTATCAGATTTGAATTATGCGTGGTGGGGCGGTATAGGGAAAGAGCTGAGGTTTGAGCGGTTTATAACGGTCGCGGAATCGGCGGTGGACCTCCCGACGGGAGAGTATGAACTCAGTGTCAGCTGGGATGATGCGGTGAGACTGTATGTGGATGGCAGGAGAGTGGTGGATGAGTGGCAACCGTTGAAGTATAAGTTTGACGAGGCCCCAAACAGGAAAATCCAGCTTAAACTGGGTGGCCGGCACCAGATACGTGCAGAACATGTGGAATCCGGAGGCTTCGCGACCTTGGTGGTGAAGTTGAAAAAGACATAACTTAGTAATTGCTAATAAAAACTCGATGAATCTTATCCCTCTCATTGCTCTTGGCATAGCGCTGAGCGCCTGTTGTGGCTTCCGGATCTTTATTCCGATGCTTGCGGCCGCGATCGGGGGGTATAATCACTGGTTCGAGCTTCCTTCGGACATGCAGTGGCTGGGGAGTCTGCCCGCAATTATTTGTTTTGGTACGGCGGCGGTGGTGGAAGTGGTAGCCTATTATTTTCCTTTTCTTGACAATATTCTTGATACAGTGGCTACACCAGTAGCCGTCATTGCCGGAACGCTGCTGGCTTCGGCCATTATTCCGCTACCGGAGGGTCAACCCGTTATCAGATGGGGGCTGGCGATTCTTGCCGGCGGCTCTACTGCGGGCATTTTGCAGGGGAGTCTGGGACTTCTGAGGCTTTTTTCAACGAAGGCGACCCTGGGAACGGGCAATCCGGTAGTGGCTTCAGGGGAAAATGTGGCGGCGGTGACGTTTTCTGTCCTGAGTTTTATCATTCCTGTAATTGCTGCGCTGCTCGTTCTGGCCATCGTGGGATGGTTTGTCTGGCAGGGAATACGGAGGCTTACTTCCGGAAAAAGCAACTATCCCTAGATATTTTACTAAAAAAGGAGGAATTTTCTTTGGCTCGTAACTGCTAAGCGGTTACCTTTGCATCCCCATTAGAAAAATGGATTTTTGACTATGTCTCAACGAATCAGAATCAAATTACAATCTTACGATCACAATCTGGTGGATAAATCTGCTGAGAAGATCGTTAAAACCGTTCGTAGCACCGGTGCCGTTGTAACAGGACCTATTCCTTTGCCGACGCACAAGAAAATCTTTACCGTGCTGCGCAGTCCTCACGTGAACAAGAAAGCCCGTGAGCAGTTTCAGTTGAGCACGCACAAGCGTTTGCTTGATATCTACACTTCGTCTTCAAGAACAGTGGATGCCTTGAGCAAGCTGGATTTGCCGAGTGGTGTGGAGGTTGAGATCAAAGCCTGATGAGTTCCGGCTTTTGAATCAGAAAAGTAGTTCTTAAAATATTTCTCATCTCTCAAGTCGGTCTGTTTTAGCAGGTCGGGGAAAAGAGCTCTGAGTGTACTCATCTCTCACCGGTTAAACGGGGAGGGTAACATATAAACAAGCCGTTCAGGGTTTGTTTACTGCCGGTACTTCTGTTACACATCCAATTGTGTTGACGAAAAGAAAAGGTCGGTAGGTAAACGGGGATTGAAGTCCATTGGTAACATTAGTTTCATCGGAATGTCTCTTCAACCTTGCGGCACAAATTGAACACCGATGAAAGGTATTATTGGAAAAAAGATTGGCATGACCAGCGTTTTCAGTGCCGATGGAAGGCAGACAGCCTGCACCATCATTGAAGCTGGGCCATGTGTTGTTACCCAGGTTAAGACAAAAGACACAGACGGGTACAATGCAGTTCAGTTAGGATTCGGCGATAAGACAGAAAAGCACACTATTGCAGCCGAAAAAAATCACTTCGCAAAGGCCAACACTCCGGCCAAAAAAGTAAGCAAAGAATTTCGCGATTATAGTTTGGAAAAAGCACTTGGTGAAACCATCACTGTTGACATTTTCGCAGAAGGCGAGAAGGTTGATGTGGTTGGCATTACCAAGGGTAAAGGTTTTCAGGGTGTTGTAAAGCGCCATGGTTTCGCAGGTGTTGGCCAGCAGTCGCATGGTCAGCATGATCGTCAGCGTGCCCCGGGTTCATTGGGTAACTCATCCGATGCTGCCCGCGTGATGAAAGGCATGAAGATGGCTGGTCGCATGGGGACTGACCGCGTAAAACTGAAAGGTCTTAAAGTGGTGAAGATTTTTGCTGAGAAAAATTATATCCTTGTCAGTGGTTCAGTACCGGGTCATATCGGTTCCATCGTTTATATTCTGAAGTAACATTATTAATTGAAATTACTATGCAAGTAGATGTTTTAAATATAAAAGGCGAGAAGACAGGACGCAGTATTGAGTTACCCGCTGAAATCTTCGGTATTGAGCCTAATAACCATGTGATTTACCTGGCTGTCAAGCAATATCTTGCTGCTCAGCGTCAGGGAACACATAAGGTAAAGACCCGTATGGAGGTCAAAGGTTCAAGCAAGAAATTGCACAAGCAGAAAGGAACCGGTGGCGCACGTAAGGGCAATATCCGTAACCCTTTGTACAAGGGTGGTGGTACTGTATTCGGACCAAAACCACGCGATTACGATTTCAAACTTAACCGTAAGGTGAAGGATCTCGCAAAGATGTCTGCGCTTTCTTATAAAGCAAAAGAAAATGCGATTCTGATTGTTGAAGAGATCAGCCTGGACACACCAAAGACAAAGCAGCTGACCGGCGTTTTGAAAAGCCTGCAGCTTGACAATAAGAAGTCATTATTTGTTATGCCTGAGTACAATGATAATCTGTATCTCAGTCTTCGCAATGTTCCTTCGGTTGTCGGCACTTTGTTGTCTGACATCAACACTTATGATATTGTAAATGCAGATGTTCTTGTCCTCACAGAAAATGCTGCGAAGTTTTTCGCAGAAGAGGAAACAGAGGCAACAGCATAATTAATCACTGATTAAATTAAAAAGAGATGAGACTCTCTGAAGTACTGATAAAGCCGATTTTAACCGAGAAAGCAAATGCGCAGCAGGAAAAGCTGAGAAGATATGCTTTCAAAGTTGCCAGGAAGGCTAACAAACTGGAAATCAAAAAAGCGATTGAAGGATTTTACGGTGTAACCGTTCTTGATGTCAATACAGCGGTGGTTCCTGGAAAGAGCAAGACACGTTTCACAAAGGCTGGTTATATCCAGGGACAAAAACCTGCTTATAAAAAGGCGCTGGTAACGGTTGCTGAGGGTGAGACCATTGATCTTTACTCTGCTATCTAATCTTATTAACTATAGCTGGCGAAGCTGAAAATTTCGCTGATAAAAGAAAACAAAATGGCATTAAAGAAATACAAACCGATTACAGCTGGAACGCGCTGGAGAATCGGAAATGCATACGCCGAGATTACTTCTGATACTCCTGAAAAGACTTTGCTTGAAAAAGTAAAATCTACAGCGGGACGTAACTTCCAGGGTCGTCGTGCAATGCGTTACATGGGCGGTGGTCACAAAAGGATGTATCGTGTGATTGATTTCAAGCGTAACAAGAAAAACATTCCTGCTACTGTTGCATCGATTGAGTATGATCCATACCGCACTGCGTTTATCGCTTTGCTGAATTATGCTGATGGTGAAAAGCGTTACATCCTTGCACCTCAGGGTCTGCAGGTTGGCGCAACCGTAATCAGTGGTGATGATGTTGCTCCGGAAGTGGGTAATGCGTTGCAATTGAAAAGCATGCCTTTGGGTACCATGGTTCATAACATTGAAATGCAGCCTACTCAGGGTGGCAAGATTGCAAGAAGTGCGGGTTCATCTGCACAGCTGAGCAACAAAGAAGAAAAATATGCGGTTCTCAAAATGCCAAGTGGTGAGTTGAGAAAAGTACTGATAAATTGTTTTGCAACTGTTGGTGTGGTGAGCAATAGCGATCACAGTCTCCAGAGCATGGGTAAAGCAGGTCGCAGCCGTTGGAAAGGTATCAAGCCAAGAACACGTGGTGTGGCGATGAACCCGGTAGATCATCCGATGGGTGGTGGTGAAGGAAAGGCATCCGGTGGTCAGCCACGTTCAAGGAACGGCCAATACTCCAGAGGTCTTAAGACAAGAACCAGGGGTAAGGGTAGCGATAAGCTGATTATCCAGCGCAAAGGTGGAAAGAAACTGACTAAATAACATTCAAATTAACTCATTATACTATGGGTCGTTCAATTAAAAAAGGTCCTTACGTTGCTGATTTTCTCGAAAAAAAGATCTTAGCAATCAATGAAGGAAAGGGTAAGAAAGGTGTTATTAAGACCTGGAGCAGACGTTCTACGATTACTCCGGATTTTGTGGGACACACTTTTGCTGTTCACAATGGCAACAAATTCATTCCTGTTTATGTGACGGAATTTATGGTTGGTCACAAGCTGGGTGAGTTTGCACCTACACGTAACTTCAAAGGGCACTCAAGTAAAAAGATTGCATAATAACAGTTGCCCCGGCGCGGCAGGGCAAACAGAAATAAAATAAAATGGAAGCAGTAGCTAAACTGAGAAATTATCCGACATCACCACGTAAAATGCGTTTGCTGGTTGATGAGATCCGTGGGATGGATGTTGAGAAGGCCCTGGCTTATCTCGAGTTTCACCCACAGCACAACTCTACTCCTTTGCGCAAGCTGGTTTTGAGTGCCATCAATAACTGGAAACAGAAGAATGAAGGCGGTGACGAAAGCGGACTGATCGTTAAAACGATTATGGTTGATGGCGCGAGAACATTGAAGAGAATGCGTCCTGCTCCGCAGGGCCGTGGTTACAGGGTTCGTAAACGCAGCAACCATGTTACGGTAATTGTAGATAACAAAATTGCAAAGGAAACAAAATAACTAATCAACTAATAATCCAGATATGGGTCAAAAGACAAATCCTATAGGTAACAGGCTTGGTATCATCCGCGGATGGGAGAGCAACTGGTATGCCAATAAAAAGGATTATCCCAAAAAGCTGATCGAGGATAACCGAATCCGTACTTACCTGAATGCGCGTATTAACAAAGGCGGTATCTCTAAGATCGTCATTGAGCGTACGCTTGGAAAGTTGATTATCACTATTCATACTTCTAAACCTGGTATCATTATCGGAAAAGGTGGTAATGAGGTTGACCGTATCAAGGAAGAGCTGAAGAAGCTTACCGGAAAAGACGATGTTCAGATCAACATTCTTGAGATTCGCCGTCCTGAACTGGATGCGATGATCGTTGCTGATACCATTGCAAAACAGATAGAGAATCGTATCAACTATAAAAGAGCAATTAAAATGGCGATAGCTTCTGCGCTCCGTATGGGTGCTGAGGGTATCAAAGTAAAGGCAGCCGGCCGTTTGGGAGGTGCTGAAATTGCCCGTACTGAGGAAATCAAACAGGGTCGCACACCGTTGCACACACTCCGTATGGAGATTGACTATGCAAATGTATTTGCACTCACTGTTTATGGAAAAATCGGTATCAAGGTTTGGATTTGTAAGGGTGAGGTTTTAGGCACACGTGATCTTAATCCAAACTTTGTTGGTGGTAAGAATGAGGTTAGCGACAGAAGAGAAAGAAGAGAAGGTCCTGGTGATCGCAGAGATGACAGAAGAGGTGGTGGAGACAGAAGGGATGACAGACGCGGCGGCGGCGGCGGTGGTGGAGACAGAAGACCAGGTGGTGGCGGAAGGCCGGGAGGCAGATAGTCTGCTGAGCGCGAAACAGATTTAAGAATAACGCAAGAAACTTAATAAAATGTTACAACCGAAAAGAACAAAGCACAGGAAAACCCAGAAGATGCCCGTAAAGGGAAATGCCAAACGCGGAGCAACGCTGGCATTTGGTACCTATGGTTTGAAAGCATTGGATACGGTTCAGATGACACAACGCCAGATTGAAGCGGCACGTCAGGCAATGACCCGTGCAATGAAACGTGAAGGAAGCGTGTGGATCAGGATATTCCCTGACAAGCCGATTACAATAAAGCCAGCGGAAGTACGTATGGGTAAAGGTAAAGGTAACCCTGAGGGATGGGCTTCAATTGTAAAACCAGGCCGTATTCTTTTCGAAGCGGATGGTGTTACGGAAGCGGTTGCAAAAGAGGCGATGCATCTTGCAGCACAGAAACTTCCAATAAAAACAAAGTTTGTTATCCGCAGGGATATGCAATCTTAAACGATCCAGGTTAATTATCAAATCTATAAAGATGTCAAAGAAAACTGATTTTGTAAAGGCGGTAAAAGAGATGAGCGATGCGGATATCAAAGCCCGTATCCAGGAAGACCAGCTTCGTTTGAAGAAGCTTGAGTTTGCCCACACCATTTCTCCCCTCGAAAATCCGATGAGCATCCGGGATCTCCGCAAGGACATCGCAAGGTTGCAAACTGAATTGAGAAGCAAAGCATTGGGCGCATAAAGCCATTCACCATGGGCTTGAGACATGGAAATTTGAATCACATTAATCGTTGGCTAAAAGTCAACTGCTAAAAGCAAAAGCTAAATAAAATGGCTGAAAGAAATTTGCGTAAAACAAGGACCGGTGTAGTCACCAGTAACAAAATGGCTAAGACCATCACTGTTGCAATTGAACGTAAAGTAAAACATCCGATCTACGGAAAGTTCGTTAAGAAAACGACGAAGTTTCATGCTCATGATGAAAAGGATGAGTGCAGCATTGGTGACACCGTGAAAATCATGGAAACCCGTCCTTTGAGCAAAACAAAGCGCTGGAGACTGGTAGAGGTGGTTGAGAAAGTGAAATAATATATAAGCTAAAAGTTAAAAAAATGATTCAGCAAGAAAGCAGGTTAAATGTAGCTGATAACAGTGGCGCTAAAGAGGTGTTGTGTATTCGTGTACTTGGAAACAGCGGTCAGAACTCGGCAGGTATCGGTGATAAAATCGTGGTCACTGTGAAAGATGCATTGCCAGCGGGCGGTATCAAAAAAGGTACTGTAACCAAAGCAGTCATTGTTCGTACCAAAAACAAGTTGCGCCGCAAAGACGGCTCCTATATCCGCTTTGACGACAACGCTGTGGTGTTGCTGAATCAGGCAGATGAGCCAAGAGGCACGCGTATCTTCGGACCAGTCGCCAGAGAATTGCGTGACAAGGGTTATATGAAGATCATTTCACTCGCTCCGGAAGTACTTTAATAAGCGGTGATCGGAAATAGTTATAAAAATGCTCGATAAGAGATAAAGAACACAAAAATGATAAACAGATTCAAACCAAAGTTCAACATCAAGAAGGGTGACTTGGTGATTGTAATAACTGGTTCTTCAAAGCCGGTAAAGAAAGACGGCAAATTTGATTACAAGCCACGCAAGGTCCTGGAAGTATTTCCTGAAGATGCAAGGGTTCTTGTGGAAGGTGCAAACGTGATCACAAAGCACACAAAACCTTCCGCGCAGAATACCAAAGGTGGTATTGTGAAAAAAGAAGCTTCCATACATATCTCGAATGTGATGTTGTGGGATGCGAAAGCAGGCGCTCCTTCAAAAGTGAAGCGCAGCCGCGAAACAGGCAAACTGGTACGCGTAGCAAAAAAATCTGGCGAAGTCATTAAATAGTTAAGACAATGAGCACAACAAAATATAGTCCAAGGCTGGCCGATAAGTATAAGAAAGAAATTATACCTGCCTTGCAAAAACGTTTCGGCTACAAAAGTGTGATGGAAGTTCCAAGACTCGAGAAAATCTGTCTGAACAGAGGCGTAAATGGCGCGGTGAACGACAAAAAACTCGTTGACATCGCTCTGGATGAGATGACAATGATCACTGGTCAGAAAGCTGTCAGCACAATGAGTAAGAAGGATATTTCAAACTTCAAACTCCGTAAAAACATGCCGATCGGTGCAAGGGTGACTTTGCGCGGAGAGAAAATGTATGAGTTTCTTGATCGCCTTATTGCTACGGCTCTTCCAAGGGTTCGTGATTTCAAGGGTATCAATGACAAGTCTTTCGACGGTCGTGGTAACTATACACTTGGCATTACTGAGCAGATCATCTTCCCTGAGGTTGATATCGACAAAGTAAACAAGATCACCGGTCTGGATATCACTTTTGTGACAACTGCAGATACCAACGAAGAAGCTTTCGAGCTTTTGAAAGAATTGGGTATGCCATTCAAAGGCGTCAAAAAAGGAGAAGAAGCATAGAATTTGAAACTGCCGGTTTCCAAATCGGCGCAATCAGCATAAAAAACAGAATATGGCAAAAACATCAATAAAAGCCAGACAACGCAAAAGGGAAGCAATGGTAGCTCAGTATGCTGAAAAAAGAGCAGCATTGAAGGCCGCCGGCGATTACAAAGCACTTGATGCGCTTCCGAAAAATGCATCACCGGTGCGTTTGAAGAACCGTTGCCAGCTGACTGGACGTCCACGTGGTTATATCCGCTACTTCGGCATGAGCCGTGTAAGCTTCCGTGATATGGCCCTGGCAGGCAAGATACCAGGCGTAAGAAAAGCAAGCTGGTAAACAAGAAAAATTTATAAACTCATTTAACAGAGATAAAAATGGTAACTGATCCTATTGCAGATTTCCTGACGAGAGTCCGTAATGCACAGATGGCAAACCATCGTATTGTGGAGATCCCGGCTTCAAACCTGAAAAAGCGTATCACAGAGATTCTGTATGATAAAGGCTATATCCTCAAATACAAATTTGAAGATGACAGCAAGCAGGGAGTGATTAAGATAGCTTTGAAGTATGATCCGACAACAAAGGAGCCTGCAATCAAAAGCCTTGAAAGAGTAAGCCGTCCGGGTTTGCGTACTTACGCAAAACCAACCGAATTCATCCGCGTGAAGAATGGTCTCGGCGTAGCGATTCTTTCAACTTCCAGAGGTGTAATGACCGATAAGGAAGCAAAGTCGCAGAATGTTGGCGGCGAAGTACTGTGTTATATCTATTAAGAATGTTTTCCGGAATTCCGGGAGGCGAAAATATTACTGGTTGATAATTAAGCCCCCAGTCGTGGCTGAACACTGCCAGATTTTCAACAATAAATAAAAACCGACTATGTCAAGAATTGGTAAAAAACCGGTAGCTGTTCCATCAGGAGTTACCGTAGCTGTTGGGTCAGACAATATCATCACGGTAAAAGGCCCTAAAGGCGAATTGAAACAGGCTATCGACAGAGATATCAAAGTGGAAGTGAAAGATGGCCAGGTTGAATTCAATCGCCCTACTGATCAGATTCGTCACCGTGCACTTCATGGTCTGTACCGCTCACTGGTCAGCAACATGGTTAAAGGTGTCACTGAAGGATATAAGAAGAATATGGAACTGGTGGGTGTGGGTTACAAAGCCTCTAACCAGGGAAATATCCTCGACCTTGCTCTCGGTTATTCCCACAATATTATTTTCGAGATTCCAAAGGAACTGAAAGTAACAACTGCGCAGGAAAAAGGTCAGAACCCGACCATCGTTCTGGAAGGAGTTGATAAACAACTCGTCGGACAGGTTGCCGCGAAAATCCGTGGTCTCCGCAAGCCTGAACCGTACAAGGGTAAGGGTGTGAAATTTGCTGGTGAAGTCCTCCGCAGAAAAGCAGGTAAAGCAGCAGGTAAATAATAACCGGGTTTGAATTAATAACATTAACCTCCTGGCAGTATCAGGAGAAGAAAAATAGAAATCATGGAAGCAAAAATTGTAAGAAGACAGAAAATCAGGTATGGTATCCGGGCGAAGATTTCCGGAACCGCACAAAAGCCAAGATTGTCTGTATTCAGAAGCAATGCAGAAATATATGCTCAGCTGATTGACGATGCAACAGGCACTACGCTCGCTGCAGCTTCATCCAGAGACAAAGACATCGTTGCTCAGAAAGTACCAAAGGTTGAAAAAAGCAAACTGGTTGGTGCGGCCATCGCAAGAAAGGCAACTGACCTGGGTCTCAGCGCAGTGGTGTTCGACCGCGGTGGAAACTTATATCATGGCCGCGTGAAAGCCGTAGCTGAAGGTGCAAGAGAAGCCGGTCTTAAATTCTAATTCGATTTACAGTTCAAATTTCAAATTGAAATAATGGCAAAAGTAATTTTAAACAGGGTTAAAGCGGGAGACCTCGAGTTGAAAGAAAAAGTTGTTTCTATCAACCGCGTAGTGAAAACTACAAAAGGTGGCCGTGCTTTCAGTTTTTCTGCATTGGTCGTGGTAGGAAATGAGGCCGGTGTTGTAGGACACGGACTTGGAAAAGCAAAGGAAGTGCAGGAAGCGATAACCAAGGGCATCGAAGATGCTAAGAAGAACCTCATCAAGGTTCCGATCATGAAGGGAACTATTCCGCATGATCAGCTTGCAAAAGAAGGCGCTGCAAAAGTATTTATAAAACCAGCCGCCCATGGTACCGGTGTTATCGCCGGAGGTTCTATGCGTGCTGTTCTTGAAAGTGCTGGTGTAACCGACGTTCTAGCGAAAAGTCTTGGTTCGGCAAACCCTCACAACGTGGTAAAAGCTACCTTCAAGGCGCTCGCCATGCTTCGTGAACCAATCAATATTGCAAAGACAAGAAATCTGTCTCTGAAAAAAGTTTTTAACGGATAAACTGTTCTCTGATGAAAAAGATAAAGATCACACAGGTAAGGAGTGCCATCGACAGGTCTGAACGCCAGAAGCAGACGCTGATTGCACTTGGCCTGACCAAACTCAATGCCAGCAGGGAAGTGGAAGCCACTCCCCAGATACTTGGTATGGTGCGCAAAGTAAACCACCTGCTGAAAGTAGAAGAAGCATAGTCAAAGTGGATCGTCCGCGATTCATCATTTATAAAAGCGAGGGGAAAAAACCCCGATGAGTAAAAATTAAAAACATGAAACTACACACACTCAGGCCCGCAAAAGGCGCAACGCACAAAATCAAACGTCTCGGACGTGGTGAAGCATCCGGTAAAGGTGGTACTTCTACAAAAGGTAACAAAGGTGGACAAAGCCGTGCAGGTTACCAGATTAAGATGGCACATGAAGGTGGTCAGATGCCAATTCAGCGCCGACTCCCCAAGCGTGGATTCAAAAACAACAACCGCATAGAATACAAAGTGTTTAACCTGGGTCAGGTTGAGCAACTTTCTGAAAAATACGGCATTACAGAATTTTCTCTCGAGAACCTGTATATGAATGGTCTCATCGGCCAGACTGACAGCGTAAAGATCCTCGGTAACGGCGAACTGAAAAGCAAAATCACCTTTAAAGTGAACGCAATCAGCGGGAAAGCCAAATCTGCCATCGAAGCAGCCGGCGGTTCTGTAGAGATTGTAAAGTAATTTTAAGTAACTTGCAAGACGCATTTCAGGATGCGTCTTTTTTCTTTAGGCACACAAAAATTTCTGCAGTCCGTGAAGAAACTCATACAAACTCTGAAAAATATCTGGAGCATCGAAGAGCTGAGGGGAAAGATCCTTACCACCCTGGTTCTCGTATTCATTTATAGACTCGGCTCTCATATTGTTTTACCAGGTCTCGATCCAAAGCTCATCGATCTGAGTGGCGCCAAAAGCGGTGCACTCGGACTCATCGATGCATTTGCGGGTGGAGCGTTCTCTCAGGCTTCTATTTTCGCGCTGGGTATCATGCCTTATATCTCCGCTTCGATTTTCATGCAGCTGATGACCATCCTGGTTCCGCAGATGCAGAAAATTCAGAAGGAAGGAGACAGCGGCAGAAAGAAAATCAATCAGTGGACCCGCTATCTGACGGTGGCTGTAACGGTTGTACAGGCCGGTGCATATGTAGCCTATCTCCGACAGGTAAATGGTAACGCCCTGGTGGCCTCTTACGCCAGCTATTTCTGGTTGTCAACAACGATCGTCCTTACAGCAGGTACCCTGTTTGTAATGTGGCTCGGCGAAAGAATCACTGATAAAGGTCTTGGAAACGGTACCTCACTCATCATCATGGTCGGTATCCTCGCCCGTCTTCCGCAATCACTTGCGCAGGAGTGGACAGCAAAAGCAAACCGCGGTGGTGGTGGCATTCTTCTTTATGTAATCGAAATCGCCATACTCATTGCCATTATCATGGGGCTAATCGTTCTTGTACAGGGCGTGAGAAAGATTCCGGTGAATTATGCAAAACAGATTGTCGGAAACCGGCAGTTTGGCGGAGCACGCCAGTTCCTTCCTCTGAAGGTAAATGGCGCCGGCGTTATGCCAATCATCTTCGCGCAGGCGATCATGTTTCTCCCAACACTGATTTCTTACACGGACTTTGAAAATAAAGATGGCATCGCAAAAATATTTGCAGATCCCAAAGACGGCTGGCATATGTTTATTTATGCCGTGATTGTAATAGGATTCACATTCCTTTATACGGCCCTTATCTTCAATCCCAAACAGATTGCAGATGACCTCAAAAGAAACAATGGTTTCATACCGGGTGTTAAACCAGGCCAGCCAACGGCAGATTATATTGGATCAGTGATGGATCGCATTACTTTGCCAGGGGCGGTATTGCTCGCAATCGTTGGTATTCTTCCAGGATTTGCACAGCGTCTCGGTGTTACCCAGGGTTTTGCTTCCTTCTTCGGGGGTACATCACTCCTGATCATGGTGGGCGTTATCCTCGATACCCTTCAGCAGATTGAAACACAGTTGCTGATGCGTCAGTACGATGGTTTGATGAAGACCGGAAGAATCCAGGGAAGACAGACTGCGTCGCCGGTTTCACTTTAACAGTTACAAATATTTTTCGATTATAAACCTGGCAGTGCGAACTTTGCCAGGTTTTCTTTTAGGAAAATTTTCAGAACAGAATTTGTTTTTATGATTCATTATAAGACAGAACCGGAGATAGAGTTGATGAGGCAGAGCGCTTTGCTCGTGAGCAGCACGCTGGCTGAAATAGCGGGTATGCTGAAGCCTGGAATTGATACGATTTCGGTGGACAAAAGAATAGGAGAGTACATCCGCGACAATGGAGCGATACCGTCGTTTCTGAACTATAAGGGTTACAGGTTTAATTCCTGCATCTCTGTAAACGATGTGGTGGTGCATGGATTTCCGAACGAGAAAGAATTGAAGGAAGGAGACATTGTTACCATTGACATCGGAGTTATTAAGAATCAGTATCATGGAGATCATGCTTATACTTTTGCTATCGGTAATCCGGGGGCGGAGGTAATGCAGCTGATAAATGTTACAAAAGCCGCGTTGTATAAAGGCATAGAGAAGGCCGTCAGCGGCAACCGCATCGGCGATATCGCATTTGCCATACAGGAACATACTGAGAAAAAGAACGGATATGGTGTGGTTCGCGAGCTGGTGGGACATGGAATCGGAAGAAGCCTCCATGAAGAACCGAATGTGCCAAATTATGGCAAGAAGGGCAGTGGTCCCAAGTTGAAGGAAGGCCTGGTACTGGCTATTGAGCCAATGATCAACATGGGGACGAGGGAGGTTTACACAGAAGACGATGGGTGGACAGTCAGGACTAAAGACGGCAAGCCATCGGTGCATTTCGAGCATGATGTCTGCGTCAGGAAAAACAAGGCAGATATACTTTCTGATTATGGTATTATAGAAAAAGCCGAAGGGGCAAATCCACACCTTTTTACCGCTTAATCACCCCAATAAATATTTTTTTCATCCATGCTCTGGCAGCTCTCCCAATTAGTTTTACAAAAAGAAACTATGAAGGATGAGCAGTTTGATGAGCTTTCGCAATTCAGTCCCGATCCGTTTATCAATCTGGGTATTGAGAATGAAATTCTTCGCCTGCGGCTTTCGGCTGAATTGGGGGGAGTATATGAGCTGACGACTGAGTTGCCGCCGGAGGTCGAAAATCATTTTTTAAGAAGTATACTTGCTTTTGAGCGTCGGTTTGCAGAAGCCCGCCGGTTGAAGTTGTATGATCTGATTGGTCGACCGGTTTTTGAGCCTGGAGTTAATCTGGGTGAGGATGCGGTGAAGGAAGCGCTTGTGCGAATAAAGACGATCCTGGCTGGAAATGATATTGTGGTGGAGTTTATCAGGCCAAGGGATGATCGTTT
>JACMLD010000510.1 GCA_014379785.1 Chitinophagaceae bacterium | reverse complement strand
TGGCGATATCCTTACCTATGATAATCGCAAGCTGCGGGCACTTCGCCGGGAATTTCAGATCGTCTTCCAGGACCCTTATTCATCGCTTAATCCCAGGATGACTATCGGCCATGCGATTGAAGAAGTGTTGAAGGTCCATATGATGGGTAATAGTCAGGGCCAGCGAAAAGAAATGGTGATGGCACTGCTGGAGAAGGTTAGCCTGAAACCCGAGCATTTCTACCGGTATCCGCACGAATTCAGTGGCGGTCAGCGCCAGAGGATAGTGATAGCCAGGGCCCTCGCGCTCAATCCGTCTTTTGTGGTTTGTGACGAAAGCGTCAGCGCTCTTGATGTGAGTGTGCAGGCGCAGGTACTCAACCTGCTCAACGACTTGAAAAGAGCCCTGGGATTCACGGTGGTATTCATTTCGCACGACCTGTCGGTTGTACATTATATAAGTGATCGCATTATGGTCATGGAAAAAGGAAAAATTGTCGAGAGTGGCGGGGCGGAACAAATTTATCACCATCCGCAGCAGGAATATACCCGCCGGCTCATCGCTTCTATCCCCGGAAGGAAAGCTTAAAATTCAGCATTAACCCCTATTTTTGCCCCACTCTAATAAAATCAGCTTATGAGCATTCTGGTTAATAAAGATTCTAAAGTTATTGTTCAGGGATTCACCGGTACCGAAGGTACATTTCACGCAACACAGATGATTGAGTACGGCACAAACCTGGTGGGTGGTGTCACTCCCGGCAAGGGCGGATCCACACATCTTGAAAAACCTGTTTTCAATACAGTGGCCGATGCGGTAAAAGCGACAGGTGCCAATGTGAGCATCATTTTCGTTCCGCCGGCATTCGCTGCTGACGCCATCATGGAAGCAACGGATGCAGGAATCGCGCTCGTTGTTTGCATTACAGAGGGCATTCCTATCCAGGACATGATCATCGCAAAAAATCATCTCCAGGGCAGCAACACCAGATTGATAGGGCCGAATTGCCCTGGTGTCATCACTGCTGACGAATGCAAGGTGGGTATCATGCCCGGATTTATTTTCAAAAAAGGAAGAATTGGTATCGTTTCAAAAAGCGGTACGCTGACATACGAAGCAGCAGACCAGGTGGCGAAGGCCGGATTGGGCATTTCAACCGCTGTGGGCATTGGGGGTGATCCGATCATTGGTACACCAACCCGTGACGCAGTGGAATTGCTGATGAATGATCCTGAAACAGATGGCATCGTCATGATTGGCGAAATCGGCGGCAGCATGGAAGCAGAAGCGGCAAGATGGATCAAAGAACACGGGACAAAACCTGTTGTTGGTTTCATCGCCGGACAAACGGCCCCTCCCGGTCGCAGAATGGGTCATGCGGGTGCCATTGTTGGAGGCGCTGACGATACTGCTGCTGCAAAAATGAAGATCATGGCTGAATGTGGCATCCATGTAGTGGAAAGTCCGGCGCATATCGGAAAGAAAATGAAAGAGGTGATGTCCGCTAAATAATTGTTTGCAGTTTTTTACTGCGTTCGGATGCAATATCATTGGCTAAAAGCTGCAGTTTTCTGCGGCTTTTTTGCTTTAACGAATTCTTATAAATCTTACTTTTTACTTCTCTCATTTTCATACATCTATTATACAAAGGCTCTTTATTTTAAACAATTAAAATTCTGATGTATGAAAAAGATTTTTACCCTTGCTTCTGTATTGCTGATCTCTTTGATCACATTTGCAGACTTTGCTCCTACCAGGTTGAATGTATCGGCTTATAGCAATTCAACTATAAAGGTTACGGTAGACGGCAACGAATACAATTCAAGAAATTACAACAACAGTGTTGTTTTTGAGAACCTCAATCCAGGGCATCACAATGTCCGCATCTATGAGTTGCAGCAGAAGCGCGGACTGTTTTCTAAAAGGACTGAGTACGTGCAGATCTTCAGTGGTTCTATCATGATGAGACCAATGCATGAGACCACCCTGGTGTTGAACAGAACTGGCCGTGCCTCTATCACTGAACAGCGGATGCGTGGAAGGAATAACAATGGTCGCGACAACGATCGTTATGACGACAGAAATGACAGGAATAACAGAGACAACAGAGATGGTCGTGGCAGGGGTGGTTATGACGACAGGAACAGCGGATATGGCAACGATCGTGGATATGGTCAGCTGATGAGCTCTGCAAGTTTCAACGATGTTCTCCGGACCATGCAACGTGAAAGTTTTGACAACACAAGACTGAGTATTGCAAAGCAGGTTGCAGACAGAAACAGTCTTTCGTCTTCACAGGTAAGAGAAATGGTGAGAACGCTGTCTTTTGAAAACTCAAAGATTGAGTTTGCCAAATATGCATACCGTGGTACTGTCGACAAGAACAATTATTATATAGTTAACGATGCATTCTCTTTCAGCAACAGCAGAGATGAGCTCGCAAACTATATCAGAAGTTACAGGTAGTTGGTTTGATTTTGGATAGGTTGAAGGAAAGCGCCCCGCACATAGCTTGCGAAGGGCGCTTTTTCATTATGTAAATTAACAGGACTTCGCATCATATCGGTGGCATTATCGATCCAATCACGTTAATTTTACAAAAATCCAGGGAATGGCTATCAGAAGAATTGTTCTATTCAGTATCGGAATATTGATATTAGGTGTTGGCTCATTTGCACAACAAAAGAAAACGAATTACAATTCGCTCTTTCAGAAAGTAGATGAGCTACTCAACAAAAGCGGACTTACCAAGTCAGCGCTTGCAAAAGTGGACAGCATCTACAGGATTGCTACCATTGAAAAGCAGGAAGTCCAATTAATAAAGGCGCTTATCTACAAATTCTCTATTCAGCCGCGGATTCAGGAAAATGCAGAGGTGGTAGGTTTTGCGCAACTTGAAGCTGAGATAAAGAAGTCTAGTCAGCTTGCGACATCAATATTACACTCTTTGCTGGCTTCCAAATACCTGGAATACTTTCAACAGCAACGATACAAAATCTACAGCAGAACCAAAACAACTAATTTTCAAAAGTCAGATCCCGATACCTGGACCATCTCAGATTTTCATGAAAAAATTGCTGATCATTTTCAGCGCTCCCTGGTAAACGAGAAACTACTCCAGGAAACAGGATTGTCAGAATTCGACCCGATCATTTTTAAGGGAAACAGTCGCTATCTGCGGCCGACGTTATTTGACATGCTGGCCCACAAAGCACTGGAGTATTATAAAAATTCAGAGAATGATTTCGGACGCCCGGCCAGCGAATTTCAAATCATGGGGAAAATACCCTTTGACCGGGGCATAGACTTCTCAAATTATAGATTCAGGACATCGGATTCGTTGTCAAACCTATATAAGGCATTGACATTGTATCAGCGCCTCATCAGGTTTCATTTAGCTAAAAAAAATATCGAAGCATTGATTGACATTGACCTCCAAAGGGTGGTGTTCGTTATGTCTAAATCAGTTGATGAAAACAAACTAAAGCTTTATAGAACCGCCTTGGCACATATTGGCACGGGTTATTCAGGGGAACCTGGAGGGTCTCAGGCATGGTATCTGCTTGCGCATACATATTTTGAGAACAGGGACGAATATATCCCGGGTGACAGCCTTCACCGCTTTGACCTTGTTCAAGCAAAATTGATTCTTGAAAGAGTGGTCGCAAAGCGCGACAGTTCTGAAGGATTTATAAATAGCTA
>JACMLD010000509.1 GCA_014379785.1 Chitinophagaceae bacterium | reverse complement strand
TCTCTTTGTTATTTCCCTCCCATTCCTTCAGTCCCTGGTACATGTAAATGATATTGTCCCCAACTTCCATTACGCTGTTCATGTCATGGGTATTGACAACGGTTGTGATATTGAACTCTGTCGTGATCTCCTTGATGAGTCGGTCGATGATCAGTGATGTCTGCGGATCGAGACCCGAGTTGGGTTCATCGCAGAAAAGGTATTTTGGATTGAGAACGATTGCCCGGGCGATGCCTACGCGTTTTTTCATACCACCGCTTATTTCCGAAGGAAATTTTTTGTTGGCATCCTTGAGGCTTACACGGTCCAGTACTTCGTTTACCCTTCTGAGCTTTTCGCCGGTGGTCCAGTTGGTAAACATGTTTAGCGGAAACATGATATTCTTTTCTACATTGAGACTGTCGAAAAGTGCTGAGCCCTGAAACAGCATCCCAATCTGCTGACGTAATTCTTTGCGTTGTTCGTCGTTCATCTCCGTGAAGCTTACGCCGCTGTATATAATCTGCCCTTGATCGGGCTCGAACAGTCCGACCAGGCATTTCATCAAAACCGTTTTACCACTTCCGCTCGAACCAATGATCAGGTTGCATTTACCTGTCTGCATCACTGCGCTTACGTCATTGATAATGGTTCTGTCGCCGAAACTCTTTTTTAAATTCTTTACTTCAATCATAAAATCAAATTAGAGAAGCAGTGCAGCCAGGATATAATCGGCAAACAGTATCATGATACAGCTGATCACTACTGACCGTGTACTGGCGCGGCCGATTTCAAGCGAGCCACCTTCCACATAATATCCGAAATAAGCAGGTATGCTGGAAATAATAAATGAAAATGTATAGGCTTTGGCAAGTGCAAATATGACATTAAAAGGAACAAAGCTACCGAGCAGGCCCCGCTCGTATTCATCGGGCGACATAATCCCGGAGCCGATTACGGCGAGCCTTCCTCCCCAGATACCGAGCACCATTGAAAGCACAACAAGCATGGGTATGACGATCAACGCGGCCACAATCTTCGGCATCACGAGATAGGTCTTTGTATTGATTCCCATGATTTCAAGCGCATCAATCTGCTCACTGACGCGCATATTGCCCAGTTCGCTTGCAATTTTGCTGCCTACAACGCCAGCCAGCACAATGCATACAAGCGTTGGAGCAAATTCAAGTATTACGGTATCGCGGACAATCTGAGCGATGGCTGTTTTCGGGATAACGGGACTGACCAGCTGATAAGCTGTTTGCAAGGCAGAAACTGCACCCATAAAGAATGAAATAATCAGGACGATCCAGAGAGAGCCGATGCCAAGCTCTACGCACTGATGCATAAATTCTTTCCAATATACCTTCATGTTTTCCGGTTTGGAAAACATTCCTTTGAGCATCAGAAGGTAACGGCCTACGTCTGTGAGTATGGTCATATCAGATATTGAAAATACAATTTATTGGTCTAAACCCTCCTGACCGTTTATAAATCCTTGCTTACCTTTTTAAACTTTTTCCACCACTTTGAATTCTCTACAGCCTCATTTGTTGCCGATGATTTGCATTTTATCTGCGCATCTATTACGGCCACCAATGCCATATTGTAAATGCTTCGCACGGAGCTGCCCAGTTGCAAAACGTGCACGGGCTTTTTCAAACCAAGCAGTATGGGTCCGATTGCATCGGCGCCGCCCACGTCTTTGAGCAGGTTATAAGCCACATTTCCGGCGGCAAGGTTTGGAAATATGAGTGTGTTTACTTCCTGTCCAACCAGCTCACTGAAAGGATAGTTGTCGCGCAGAATATCCTGGTTAAAAGCAATGCTTGCCTGCATTTCACCGTCGACAATCAGACTTGGATTTCTTTCCTTTACGATCTTTCTTGCGTTCGCCACCAGTTGTGCTTCCGGTGATTTGCTGCTTCCAAAGTTTGAGTA
>JACMLD010000508.1 GCA_014379785.1 Chitinophagaceae bacterium | reverse complement strand
TGGAAGGCGAACTGCCATTCAAACTAAAAAATGCAGCGGAAATGTATGCAGGATGCGTAGCAGGCGCCATTCAAAAACAAGAGTACCTCGACATCATCAAAGAAGCCGGATTCACAGATATCAGCATTCAGAAAGAAAAGAAAATCCTGATACCTGATGAAATATTGCTCGCACACTTAAGCCAAGAAGAACTCGGCGAACTGAAAGCAAAACCTGTGGGAATATATAGTCTCACCGTATTTGCTACAAAAGCAGATAAATGCTGTGACCCAGGCGCGGGATGTTGTTAATAAAAGAAATCCACTTCCCGTCATTCCGACTCCCTCCGCGAAGCGGAGTGGGTGGAGGAATTCCCTGCTATTCCTCAAAGTACAGCTAGGGATTCGTCTCGAAGTAACGGATCGGAACCATTGTCGGCCGGGGATTCCTCCACCCGGGCCCTTCGGGCCGGAGTCGGAATGACAGCACCTTGCACATTCTTCACATCAGGCGCGCAGCGCCCACATCTACGCATTTCCACATCTTTTTTTCTTCCCTAAATTCGTAAAAAATTAAACCTTGCATCCACTCCACGACCAATCGGCGTTCGCTGACCTATTCAACGAATTCAGCGAACTTGCACAAGCACATCTCGAAAACTTAGACGAAGCAAAAACATCCTTCCCCGCGACAAAAGTGCCCGACGAAAAACTATCAGCCAGCGGCATAGGAGCTCTCTCCACCTTCGAACGATTCAAAAAAGATTACCACCCGCTGATGACGGCATCCCCGGGACCGAGATACTATGGCTTCGTAGTGGGAGGTGCAACACCCGCAGCACTCATCGGCGACTGGCTCACCTCGCTGTACGATCAGAACACCCTGACCGCCACCGGACCCGGAGACATCAGCGGAAACATAGAAATCGCCACCATCAACCTCATGCTCCAGCTGTTCGGACTGCCCAGTGATTTCCACGGCGGATTTGTTTCCGGCGCTACCATGAGCAACTTTACCTGCCTTGCCACAGCAAGACAATGGGCAGGAAAAAAACAGGGCATTGACATCGCCAGAGAAGGACTCAAACAATCCAGCATCACCATCATCAGCGCAACTCCACACTCATCCGCCGTAAAGTGCCTTTCCATGCTCGGCATCGGCAGCACACAGTTCATCCAGATCCCCTTGCTCAAAGGCAGAGAGTCGGCTGATATCAACGCAATGAAAGAAATTCTTTCAAAGACAAAAGGACCCGTCATTCTGATCAGTAGTGGCGGTACGGTCAACACAGTCGACTTCGACGACATGCAATCAATTTCCGAACTGAAAAAACAATACGATTTCTGGTGGCATGTAGACGCAGCATTCGGTGGCTTTGCATCCTGCAGTCCGAAATACAATCACCTGCTCAGCGGCTGGGAAAATGCCGACAGTATATCAATCGATTGTCACAAGTGGATGAACGTGCCATACGACAGCGCAGTTTTTTTTACAAAAAAAATACATGAGACGATACAGCGGGCAGTCTTTCAGCACAGCAATGCCCCCTATCTCGGGAACCCCGAAGAAAAATTTGGTTACCTCAATTTTCTACCCGAAAGTTCAAGAAGATTTCGCGCACTACCCGCGTGGTTTGCGCTGCATGCATATGGAGCGGATGGATTCAGACAAATAGTGGAAAATAATATTACACAGGCTAGATCCCTGGGTGAAAAACTCGAACGTTCAGGAGAATTTATTCTTGCGGCACCCGTCCTGCTCAATGTTGTCTGCTTTTCTGTAAAAGACAAGCAACAGGATGCAGCCTATATGAAAGAGTTTGTAGCTGCTCTTACGGTCAGAGGAAAAGTATTCATGACTCCTACAGTCTACAACGGTATGTATTCTATCCGTGCCGCATTCGTAAACTGGCGTACCACAGAAAAAGACGTGGACATCACCCTGCAGGAATTAAAGGAAGTAAAAACACTGATGACGAGTAGTTAGTTTCTCGCAACACCGGCAGCAATGCCAGGCTTCTGATTACTTGAAACCACCAGGACAGACTGCTTGCCTTCAGTGGCAACGGGCGACAGACTTATCCTGAGATTTTCTGCCGGCTTACGGCTCATGAAATACCCCGACAATAATTTTCTGTCTTCAAAAGAAGCATTGCTCAGATCTTTTTCCATGAGCGTGCCATTATTGTCGGCAACAGAATATTGAAGATTATCAAAATAGAATTCACCGTTTCCATTGACAGCCACATATAACCAAATTCTGGTTGCCTCGTTATCCACTATCCCGTCAATTGTGTATTTCTTCCAATCACCTCCGGATGCCTCGGCATATGTAAGTGTCTTGCCAATGATGTCCTCCTTACCCTTTCTCACCTGGATAGCATAGATGCGCGGCCTCGAAAAAGTATCGGATGGATTTTCTTTTACAGAAATTTCAAAATGAAAAGGCCTCTCTCTCAGAGACTCTACATTGATCTCCTTGACAAAATAAAAAGCATCGGGAAAATGAAATTTGTCAGACTGTGCAGTAGCTGCAGAAGTCATTAATACCAGTGCGAGTAAAAAACGTAGATTTTTCATTTTTCAAGGGATTGGATACTGAATTAACGCAGAAAGAGGCACATTATTGGCGTGAAATTAACTTAAAATCTGGTAAGCAATCCAGCTACAGATATATGCCAAAGCTGTCATATATAACAGTTGAATCACCGGCCATTTCCAGCTCCGCGTTTCCCTTTTTACTATCGCCAATGTACTCATACACTGCATTGCCAGGAGATAAAATATCATCAGAGAAACACCGCTCGCAATGGTATAAACCGGGCTGCCATCGGGCCTTTGGGCTAGCCGCATTTTATCCCTCAGCAGGAGACTGTTTCCGGACTCCTCTTCACCCACACTATACAATGTAGCCATTGTCCCCACAAATACTTCCCTGGCAGCAAACGAGGTTATCAGGGCAATCCCAATCTTCCAGTCATAGCCCAGAGGCAGGATCGCTGGTTCAATACTTTTACCCAAAATCCCCGCGAAAGAATTTTCCAGCATGGCAGTTTTCTTCTGCCTGTGTAAATCATCTTCATTGGACGGGTTAGCCTGAATTCTTGCTGCATAATCTTTCTCCACAGCCGCGATGCGACCCGGTGGACCATATGTACTCATCGCCCAAAGAATAAGGCTGATGATCATGATGATCTTACCGGCTTCAAATACAAAGATTTTGGCTTTGTTTACCATGGTAATAAAGACATTCTTCCATCTTGGTCCGCGATAAACGGGCAATTCAAGAATAAAAAAACTTTTCTCTGTAGAACGGATAAACCATTTGGCAATCCACGAAACCAGCAGAGCCATGATGACACCAAAAAGATAAAGTCCCATCATCACCAATCCCTGCACACTCAGAAATCCAAAAAAATATGTGCGGGGAATAACCAGCGCTATCAAAATAGTAAACACGGGAAGGCGCGCACTGCAACTCATCAGCGGAGTGATCAATATGGTCAGCAGTCTTTCTTTTTTGTTTTCAATATTTCTGGCACTCATGATGGCAGGCACCGCACAGGCAAAGCCACTGATCATAGGCATTACACTCTTGCCATTCAGTCCAACTTTTCTCATGAGTTTATCGCTCAGAAAACTGATCCTCGCCATATAGCCAGTGTCTTCGAGTACCGTGAC
>JACMLD010000010.1 GCA_014379785.1 Chitinophagaceae bacterium | reverse complement strand
CATTCACTTTACCAACATTGATCTTGCCCGAGTATTCTTTGCTCAATTCTTCGATAACTGGTCCGATTGCGCGGCAAGGTCCGCACCATTCAGCCCAAAAATCAATAACTGTCAATTTATCTGAAGCGATTACTTCCGTTTGAAAATTTGCATCTGTAAATTCTGTTGCCATATCGGTATATTTTAAGTTTTTAGTGAGTAAGGAAATACAAATTTAATTCCATCTCTTATAACATCTGGTCAGGCTACAAAGTTGTGCATAATTTGTCATTCATTCCGGCAATTCCGTCCTTCTAATGTTAAAAAGAGTTTAAAGCGTATGGCGCAATGACAGCTATTGACTCACGACATGCACATCCAGCTCCGGATTTTCTGTCAGGAATCCGGCCATATCATCGTTCATCTGAAATCCACTGTCCATCGAAAACAGGTTTACTTTCAATTGTTCCTTTCTGTCAGTCACCTGAAATTTTAAGCGGGCGCCTCCAGGGAAGTTTTTAACGTTGCTGTCAAAAAAGCTCACCATCTTATCGTTCAGATGTCTTGCTTCCACGTCTATCACCACTTGTTTTGTGAGCGCCTGTTTAATACTTTCGAGCAACATGATCCGCTCAATCTTAAATTCGTATTCCTCTTTGTTGTACCGCTGTTTGAAATAACCGGTGAGAAACAGATTGGTACCTTTCTCCAGGTAGTTTCTGAAACGGTTATAGTCTTCGCTCCACAGCATAAATTCAGACTTGCCGCTATAGTCTTCCAGCATGATTGATCCAAAATTCTTTCCCTGGCGACTCACCCTGTGCTGTGCGTCTATTACGAGTCCGGCAATCCTTAATGTTCGTCCCGGATTGCTGTTTGCGCTGACGGTTTCTTTGATCTCGTTAAACTCTGCGATGGTGGTGATACCGTAGTGTTTTATTTCAAAGCTGAAATGGTCGAGCGGATGACCGCTCATGAATATGCCGGTCACTTCCTTCTCATGCTCGAGCAATTCGGTAAGGGACCACACTTCACCCGGGAGGATTTTTGGCAACGGCACATCCATCACCGAAGGCAAATCGCCAAAAAGAGTATTGGCTGCGCCGCTCGCCTGTGTCTGCACCAGGTTGCCGTAACGAATGATTTTTTCGAGACCGGAAGAAGTATCGTTTGGCGGAATATGAAAATACTGAGCGCGGTGAAATTCCGGAAAGCAGTCGAAGCCTCCTGCGTATACCAAACTTTCCAGCGTCTTTTTATTTGCCGCACGCTGATTGATTCTTTTTATGAAATCAAAAATATTCGCGTATGGACCTTTTTTGGTCCTTTCCTCTATGATGCTTTCAACTGCAGACTCACCAACGCCTTTCAATCCCCCGAGGCCAAAGCGGATCTCACCTTTCTTATTTACCGCAAAACCTTTGAGTGATTCATTGATATCAGGTCCGAGCACTTTTAAACCCATCCTTTTACACTCTTCCATAAAGAAAGTGATCTTTTCAATAGTGCCCGCGTTGTTCAGAACGGCAGCCATATATTCAGAAGGGTAGTGGGCTTTGAGATAAGCAGTCTGGTATGCGACAAAAGCATAGCAGGTGGAATGTGATTTATTGAAAGCGTACTGAGCAAAGGCTTCCCAGTCGGTCCAAACTTTCTCCAGCGTTTTTGAATCATGGCCTTTTGCCGTGGCGCCGTCGATAAACTTGCTTTTCATTTTATCGAGGGTCTTCCTGTCTTTTTTACCCATCGCTTTTCTCAGCACATCCGCATCTCCTTTACCAAAACCCGCAATCTTTTGCGAAAGTAGCATCACCTGTTCCTGGTATACCGTGATTCCGTAGGTATCACGCAGGTATTCTTCCATATCATCCAAATCATAGGTGATGGTCTCGCGGCCATGCTTTCGATCGATGAAGTTTGGAATGTATGCGAGCGGACCCGGACGATACAATGCATTCATTGCAATCAGGTCGTCAAATTTATCCGGCTTCAGGTCACGCAGGTATTTTTGCATGCCTGTACTTTCAAACTGAAACGTGCCATTGGTCTCGCCGCGCTGGTACAGTGAAAATGTTTTTGCGTCATCGAGTGGAATGGTATCGATGTCTATTACCACCCCATGATTCAATTTTATCAGTGCCAGTGCGTTTTTCAGGATCGTGAGGGTTTTGAGACCGAGAAAATCCATTTTGATAACACCCGACTCTTCGATGATGCTTCCTTCAATCTGCGTTACCCAAAGATCTGATTCTTTGGATGTGGCCACAGGGATCAGGTCCGTAAGATCTTTTGGGGCAATGATGATACCGGCTGCGTGGATGCCCGTGTTGCGGACGGACCCTTCGAGGATTTCTGCTTCGTGGAGGATTTTGCTTTCCAGCTGGTCACCGTTATAAATCTCACGCAGCTTTTTTACCAGTTCAAGGTCGTCCGATGACAGACCTTCTTTTTCGGTGAGACTTTTTTCTCCTTTCACGGGTGCGTGCAATACGCGTTTCAAAGTAATGCCCGGGCGGTCAGGAATGAGTTTCGCCAGTGCATTGGAATCAGACAGGGGCAGATCCATCACACGGGCCACATCTTTTATGCTGCTCTTGGCAGCCATGGTGCCATAGGTAATGATTTGGGCTACCTGGTTTTTTCCGTATTTGTCTACAACATAATTGATTACTTTCTGTCTTCCCTCGTCATCAAAGTCGGTGTCTATATCCGGCATCGATTTTCTGTCGGGATTCAAAAAGCGTTCAAACAGGAGATTGTATTTTATGGGATCAATATTGGTAATGCCGATGCAATAAGCCACCACACTGCCCGCAGCCGACCCGCGGCCGGGTCCTACAAATACACCCAGGTTGCGCCCCGCTTTGATGAAATCACTTACGATGAGAAAGTATCCGGCAAATCCCATCGTTCGTACCGTAAACAATTCAAATTTTATACGCTCTTCTATTTCGGGAGTCATTTCGTTGTAACGCTCTTTGGCGCCGAGCCAGGTGATATGCTCTAGGTATGCATCCTGCGATGTGAAATCCGGAGGCACGACGAAATTGGGCAGCAGGATATCTCTTTTCAGATCGAGCAAGTCAACCTTGTCAACGATTTCGTTGGTGTTGTCAATCGACTCCGGCAGGTCGTGAAAGACCTGTTGCATCTGTTCCGTGGTCTTAAAGAAAAACTGATCATTCGGGAAGGCAAAACGTTTGTTTTTCACCAGCACATCGTCGTCAGAAAATTCGCGGAGGGCAGGAGTGGCCTGCTTTTCACCGGTATTGATACAAAGCAGGATATCGTGGGCATTGAAATCTTTCTGATCCACGTAATGGGAGTCATTGGAGGCAATGACTTTTACATTGTATTTTTTCGCGAAGCGCAAAAGCACTGCATTTACTTTTTCCTGATCCGGAATACCGTGTCTCTGCAATTCTACATAATAGTCGTCCTGAAAAATATTGAGCCACCATTTGAATTCATTCTCCCCTTCCTGTTCTCCTTTTCTGAGAATCGTCTGCGGAACCAGTGCGCCAAGGCAGCAAGTCGTGGCAATCAGGCCTTCGTGGTGGCGGTGGATGAGTTCTTTGTCGATCCTGGGATATTTGGAATACATCCCCTCGATATAGCCGAGAGAAGTGAGCTTTACAAGGTTGCGGTAGCCCTGATCGTTTTTTGCCAGCAGTACCTGGTGGTGACGCGGATCCTTTTCTTCTTTTGAAAATGTTTTGCGGAGCCTGTTTTCTGTGATGTAAAATTCACAACCTACAATGGGCTTCACCAGCGGTTTGCCGTCCGGACCTTTATTTTTATAGGCCTCCTTTACAAATTCGAATACGCCAAACATATTGCCATGGTCAGTAATGGCCAGGGCAGGCATCTTGTCGCTCAGCGCCTTTTTATACAGATTCTGTATAGATGCGGCACCGTCGAGCAAAGAAAACTGGGTGTGAACGTGGAGATGGGAAAACTGCATAATCGGTAGTCACTGGTCAGGCGACAAATTTAAAACTTAAAAAGCCGACCTCCGGCTTTCGTTGTTTTTATTTAAGCACAGGTGTCAGTAACTTTTAAAAATCATTGATTAACAACAATTTAAGTATCAGACTTGTATGCGAATATGAAAAAGCGTAAATTTGCCGTTATCCAATCATCTAAAAGCAAACCCGTTAATGCGCATACAAGCCTTTACCGTTGTTCTTCTTTCAATCCTGGCCTCCTGCCAGTCGTTGAAACCTGTGGTTGGAAAAACCGCTTCTTCGGCACCAGAAAAGTCTTCTGAGCCAAAATTCATTGAAAATATTGTCATCAGTCCGT
>JACMLD010000507.1 GCA_014379785.1 Chitinophagaceae bacterium | reverse complement strand
TTCACCTCATCTTCCAGCCAGGGATCGAAATGATTTTTTTCAAATTCATCCATCTTATTAAAAATCGTAATAACAGGCTTGTCATAAGCATCCAGCTCCTGCAATGTCTTCTTAACGACAGCAAGCTGATCTTCATGCTGCGGATGCGACATATCAACCACATGCAACAGGATGTCGGCTTCCCTTACCTCATCGAGTGTGCTCTTAAAACTTTCCACCAGGTGATGGGGAAGTTTCCGGATGAATCCAACTGTATCACTCAGCAAAAAAGGAGTATTCTCATACACAACCTTCCTGGTGGTGGTATCAAGGGTTGCAAAAAGTTTGTTTTCTGCAAACACCTCACTTTTACTCAAAACCGTCATCAGAGTGGATTTCCCCACATTTGTATATCCGACTAATGCAACGCGTATAAACTCTCCGCGATCTTTTCTCTGGGTAAAGGCCTGCTTGTCGATTTCTGCCAGACGCTTGCGTAGGAGCGTAATTTTATCGCGCACGATACGACGGTCAGTTTCGATTTCTGTTTCACCCGGACCCCTGGTACCGATACCACCCCCCAGACGTTCAAGGTGTTTCCACATACCGCGAAGTCTGGGAAGAATGTATTGATATTGCGCCAGCTCTACCTGTGCTTTTGCCTGCGCAGTTTTTGCCCTTGCGGCAAAAATATCGAGAATCAGATCCGACCGGTCAATCGTTTTTACATCCAGCGCTTTTTCAATGTTCGTGATCTGCGATCCGGTCAGTTCATCGTCGAAAATAACCAGCTGTACATCACGACTTTTTACATACGCATGTATTTCTTCCAGCTTGCCCTTGCCAACAAAAGTTTTGCTGTCGGGGTGCGCCAGTTTCTGTGTGAATCTTTTTACAGCATTCGCCCCGGCGGTTTCGGCCAGAAATGCCAGTTCGTCCAGATATTCATGTACCTGCAATTCGGTCTGCTCTTTCTGGATTACGCCCACCAGGACAGCCCTTTCATTCTGTATACTTTTTTTCTCGATCACTAATGAATATTTGATATCAAAGGTAAGGTTTAGAAGGGGAGACGTTACTTCAATGAAATAATAGTGCCAGCATGTTCAGACCTTTGTCAGTCTCGTAACGGCCTCTTTCAGGGTCTCCTCTTTTTTTGCAAAACAGAATCTCAGCACTTTATCGTCTTTTCCGGACCGGTAAAATGCAGAAAGCGGTATGGCCGCCACCCCAAAATCTTTTGTCAGCCGCTTAGCAAGATCTGCAGCAGGCTCATCGCTGATCATATCATAAGACGCGCAGATAAAATAACTACCGGAAGAGTGATGCATGGTGAAACTGGTTCCCTTCATGAGTTCAATAAAATAGTCGCGTTTTTTCTGCAGAAACGGGGCCAGCGATTCGTAAGAATTCCTATCCTGCAGAAAGGAGGCAAGCGCCACCTGCGAAGGCGTATGACAGGAAAAGCAATTGAACTGGTGGACTTTTCTGAATTCTTTGGTCAGTTCACCCGGAGCAATGCAGTAACCGAGTTTCCAGCCGGTGCAGTGGTAAACTTTTCCAAAAGAGAAACAAACAAAGCTGCGCTCGAGCAGGTCGGGATATTTGAGAATGGACTCATGGGGAATTCCATCAAAAATCAAGTGCTCATATACCTCATCGCTCAGTATCAGAATCTCGGTTCCTTCCACTACCGACCGCAACTGTTCAATATCATAAGGTTCGAGCACGGCGCCGGTAGGATTGTGCGGCGAGTTGAGCATGATCATCCTGGTACGCGGTGAAATTTTTTCTCTGACCACGTTCCAGTCTATCTTATAAGATGGATGTGTGAGATCTATGGTAATTGCCTTCGCCCCATTTATTTCAATATTGGGAATATAGCTGTCGTAGGCAGGTTCAAAAACGATTACTTCATCACCCGGTCTTAATACTGCTGTCAGTGCAGAGTAAATGGCATAGGTGCCGCCTGGGGTGATGGTGATTTCTTTTTCTGCGTCAATGCCTGCATCGTAAAGGATGGCCACCTTTTCTGCGATGGCGTCGCGAAGCGGCATCCAGCCGGGCATGGGTGCATACTGATTAAAGTTATCGGTCATTGCTTTACTCACGAGTGAGGTGAGACGTTCATCCATCGGGAAATCAGGAAATCCCTGTCCAAGATTGATCGCCTTGTGCTGCGTGGCCAGGGCGCTCATGACAGTAAAGATGGTGGTGCCCACATCGGGCAGTTTGCTTTTTATGGAAGGCATAAATAATTCTAAATAATAGCGGTTGCTTCTATTTCTATGAGATACTCGGGATCGATGAGGGCACTCACTTCAACCATGGTTGTGCAAGGCAGGATTTCTTTGAAAAATTCTCCATGTGCTTTTCCGTATTCTTCCCAACGCTTGATATCCGTGACAAACATTCTTGTGCGTACAACATTTTTGAGAGAAGCACCGGCAAGTTTCAGGACTTTCTCAATTTTCTGGATGATGAACTTTGTCTGTTCATATGCATTGTCTTTTCCAACTACCTGGTTGTTGTCGTCTACCGATACGGTACCGGTTACTTCAATGGTATTTCCCATTTTCACTGCCCTGCTGTAGCCTACAATGGTTTCCCATTTGGCACCGGAGGCATAATTGGTTCTTTCCATATTATTTTATTTCGATGTTATCTTCATGAATGCATTGTTCGCCGCAAAGCCGGAGATAAACCTGCATGACGGTAACCACATCTTTCTGACAATAAGTTACAATTCTTTCGAGGTTATGTTCATTCCAGTACACATCGCCCACCTGGCTGCCGTCAATATCATCTTTGGGGGTGGGTATGTTGAGCGCATGTGCGATCAGGTTGAGGCTTGTATAGTTTTTAAAATCACCGAATTTCCACAACTCCATCGTATCAATGAAATTGAGCTCCCATGGCTTTTTACCTGCTGTCTGGAGGACGGATGGTATAGCCAGCTGGTTGATGATAAGTCTGCGACAGAGATAGGGGAAATCAAATTCGCGGCCATTGTGAGCGCAAAGAAACTTGGAATTTTCCATCGCCCATTTTCTAAGCATTTCAATAAAATCCTGCAGCAATGTTTTCTCGTCTTCGCCGTAAAATGATTTGAGCGCAAATTTTCTTGAGTCACCCGAATACGAGAGAAAGCCGCAACTGATGCAAATGATCTTTCCAAACTCAGCAAAGATACCGGCCCTGCTATAAACAGATTCGGTCGTTTCATCCTCTTTTCCACGCAGCAAAACCTCGGATTTTTTCTTCCATAGTTTCTGCCAATCGTCGCCAAGCTGATCATAAGAAGGTTTCTGTGATACAGTTTCAATATCAAGAAAAAGAATGTTGCTTAGCGGTATGTTCAGCATACGCTAATTTACAAAGCTTTCTCTACAAGAATTTGTCGCCTTTCTGTTTGCGTACTTCGGCAACATAATCTTTGATCTGTTGTTCCTTGTCTTTTTTACAAATGAGGAGTACATCATTGGAGTCTACCACGATAAAATCTTCGAGTCCCTGCAGAACAACGAGTTTATCGTTTGGCATATGCACCATGCAGTTAACTGCATCTATGACCATGACATTCTCGCCGGCAACAGCGTTGTGAAAATAATCTTTCTGAAAGTTTTCGAAGGCGCTGTTCCATGTGCCGAGGTCGCTCCATCCGAATGAGGATGGGATCACATATACATTGTGTGCTTTTTCCATGATTCCGAAATCGATGGAAATATTGGTGCACTGAGGATAAATTTCGTTGAGCGCGGTTTTCTCGTCGGGCGTGTTGAATCTTTCTTTTTCCGCTGCAAACACCTCATACATTTCAGGGAGGTGTTTTTCAAAAGCCGTGATGATGTTTTTCACCTGCCATACAAATATGCCTGCGTTCCAGAGAAACTCCCCGCTGGCAAGAAATGTTTTGGCCAACTCGAGGTTCGGCTTTTCGGTGAATGTCTTCACCTTGTAAACGTCCTTGCTTACAGCCATCTGCTCAAACTGGATGTATCCATACCCTGTATTCGGATAGGTTGGTTTTATACCGAGTGTGATGAATGCGTTCATGTGATTTACAAAGCTCAGCGCCTGGTCGCAAACCCTGATAAATTCGGGTTCATCGGAGATCAGGTGGTCAGACGGCGCTACTATCAGCGAGGCAAGCGGATCCATTTGCATCAGCTTAAAAGAGATATATGCTATGCAGGGTGCCGTATTTTTTCTGGAAGGCTCTCCGAGAATATTTTCGATGGGCAGATCGGGCAGCTGTTCGTGCACGATGCTTTCATATTCTTTTGAAGTGACTACAAAGATATTTTCCTTTGGTACAAAGTTGGAAAACCGATCGAAGGTGGACTGGATCAGCGTCTTGCCCGTATTCAGAATATCGAGAAATTGTTTCGGAAAGTTGGCGCGGCTCATTGGCCAGAAACGGCTGCCTATACCGCCAGCCATGATTGCTACATAATTGTGTTGATTCATATCAAAATGAAAGCAGCAAATGTAGGTAATTTAAAATCATCGTCAATCCCTTGAAATGAGCTGGCCCATCACGAATGCCATCTGGGGATCCTGGTTGTCGATTACATCTTCGATACCGGTTGCTACGGGGAAATCAGGCTGAACCCCATTTTTGTTGAGTTGTTTGTGCTGAAGATAATGCTGCACGCGAATTACTGAAAACTCCAGTTGCAGTTGGGTATTGGGCAGTTTGTAAAGGACGCGGGTAAATCCGTTGTGACCGTTATAACCGCCGCCGGTTTCATCGCCGATTATTTTTCCTCTTTTTGTGTCTTTGATCACGGCTACAAAATTTGAAGCGGCAGAAAGAACATTGCTGTTGGTAACCACAAAAAGGTTGCCGTCAAACGCGGATGGATGCGGGCGGTGCAGGGTATTTTCCTCTTCCGTCATGATATTCTTGCCGTCGGCTGCCTTGCAGAACTCGTGTTTTATCATCGAATCCAGGGCGGGCTTTTCTGTATCGGCAAAATCTTTTTCCAGGTACCTGGTGAAAGGCGTTTTTTCAAAGGTGACGGTGGCTGAGTCGACTTCACGAAAAGGCGTCTTGCTCAAAAAACGCATCAGCAGAAAAATATTCTCGTATTCGCCGCCGGTATTGTTACGCACATCGATGACGAGGTTTGTAATGTCTTTGTCTTTTTGAAGGAGCGCAAAAGAATTGGTGATAAAGTTTTTATAAGCTGCGAAAGTAGTGGCGGTGCTGTAAGAAAAAGATCTCAGCGTCAGAATAGCGGTGTGGAGCGAATCAACTACTTCAAAATCGTATCCCACTTCATCGGGAAAGAAATAATATGCGTATTGATTGTATTGCGATAAATGCTTTTCGAGTGTGGTGGCAGCCACTCTTCCCACTTCTTTGCCTACTGATTTTGGAGAAGCGTATTCGACTACAAAATTTTCAGAAGCGCCGAAGGAAAGAAAGTAATCGTAAGAAAAATCAATGGCTGCGGCAGAGAGACTATAACTTTTGTTGCGGCCATCCGGCACGTTGTACACCGCAATTTTCTTCATGATGTTTTCAGCACTGTTTCCATTGATGCTGAGGATATGCGCACCAACGGGTATGTCCCACATGTCTGAGTTGACATACAGTCCACCGTCAACATATACCAAGGGCACCGGGAAAAAATTTGCACGTTGCACCATCGTATCGTAGTATGCTTTTGGAAGGTATAAGTTAGTATGAGAGCAACCGATTTTTGCAGCTACGAAAGAAAGCTTCTCATGAAAGGCTCGGATATCTATCTGTTCGTTCAGGGTCTGATACACGCTGTCGAAGCATCTGTCCATTTCCTGTTTGTCGGTATATGTATAGAGACCGGGGTGGGCGTTTTCAAGGACTTCGCGAAAGATATCGAAGTCGTTCTGCATACGCACAGGACTATACTTTACAGAGTAAATATCTGTGCGGTAGGGGAAGAAATAACATCCCGCTATAAAAAGTAAAAGTCCAATTCCGATGATCCCTTTTTTCATAGTCAATAGCCCATTTTTCTATGTTTAAGGTAATGTAGTGCTTAATGTTACAACGTAGGATTCCCATGAAAATTTTATGAATATTTTTCTGATTTCGTTGTAGCTGTATTACTACAGCAATCCTTCACGGATCAGATCGTGCAAATGAAGAATACCGAGATACCTGCCATCGGCTGCGACCACTACAAGTTGGGTAATGTCGTTTGTGCGGAGAATATCGAGTGCGCCGACTGCAAGTGTCTGTGCTTCAACTGTTTTGGGCTTTGTGGTCATCACATCGCGGGCAGTGATGCCATCGAGAGATGTTGTTTTTTCAAGCATTCTTCTCAAATCGCCATCGGTGATCACACCGAGGACTGCTTCTTTTTCGTCGGTCACCACGGTCATACCGAGTCGGCTGGCGGAAATGGAGACGATGAATTCTTTGAGGGTACTGTCGATGCCGACCGACGGTTTTTCGTTCTGGATATAAAGATCGGATACACGGAGATACAGTTTTTTACCCAGCGTGCCGCCCGGATGAAATCTTGCGAAATCCTCTCCCGTAAAGCCTTTAAGGTCCATCAGGCAGACTGCAAGAGCATCGCCCATGACCATCTGAGCGGTTGTGCTGCTGGTGGGTGCGAGGTTGTTTGGACAAGCCTCCTGAGATACGGTAGTATTGAGAATAATATCTGATTGTTTGGCAAGGAAGGACTGATCGTTGCCCACCATACCAATGAGAGTATTGTTGAAATTCTTTATCAGGGGTACCAGCACCTTTATTTCCGGGCTGTTGCCGCTTTTGCTGATGATGATGACAACGTCTTCCTGTTGTATCATGCCCAGGTCTCCATGGATGGCATCTGCAGCATGCATGTATAATCCGGGTGTGCCGGTAGAATTGAGGGTGGCTACAATTTTCTGTGCTATGATGGCGCTCTTGCCGATGCCACTTACCACCACACGGCCGCGGCAGGCAATGATTGCTTCCACTGCTTTGACAAAATCTTCGTTCAGGAACTGTCTTAGCCCCATCAGCGATTCCGCTTCGAGACTCACCGTACGGTCGGCCGTTGCCAGTATTGATTTTGCATCCATAATGAGGGCAAAGTTACCGGATTAAGTGTTTTTTATTACCGTTTAACCCTAAAGACCAGCATTATAGCTTCATTAACAGTTTAAACCGAACCTCAAAGGTCCATTTTTGTTAACTTCGCCATTCTTAAAATTTTCCGCAACCCCTGGCCGGCCTTCGTCTTTTTAACAGGAAAGTTCTTCTACCGTTTCGGTCAATTTTAAGTATCTTATATGTATTGATTTTTAACGTGTGAAGGAAACCTATTGAGCAATGGCAACGACAACTCCCAAAACAAAAACTTCTAAGAAATCTGCCAAGGCAGCCACTTCCAAAAGAATTGAATCTAACTCCGAGAGCTTAAATACCGACTTAAATACCGCGTTGAAGGAACATTTTGGCCTGGATTCCTTTCGCGAAACCCAGGAGGCAATTATCAACTCACTTTTATCGGGCAAAGACACTTTCGTGATTATGCCAACCGGCGGGGGAAAGAGTTTGTGCTATCAGCTGCCGGCCATCGTTAGTGAGGGTGTCGCGATCGTGGTATCTCCATTGATTGCACTGATGAAAAACCAGGTTGACCTTGTCAGAAGTTACAGCAGCAAGGACGAGATTGCGCATTTTCTAAATTCTACATTAAATAAAAAACAGGTAAAGGCGGTGCACGATGACCTCCTGACCGGCAAGACCAAATTGTTGTACGTGGCGCCGGAAACGCTGACCAAACAGGAGAATCTTGATTTTTTCAGTGATTTGAAAATCTCCTTTTTTGCGGTAGATGAGGCGCATTGTATATCGGAGTGGGGACATGATTTCAGACCGGAATACCGGAGGCTCCGGGAAATGATGGAGCAGATCAATCCGGCAGTTCCCGTGATAGCACTCACGGCAACGGCTACCCCAAAAGTGCAGTCGGATATTGTGAAGAATCTCGATTTGCGTGACCCGAATATTTTCATTTCTTCTTTTAACCGCTCAAATCTCTACTATGAGATCCAGCCTAAGATAAAAAAAGAGGATACGCTCAAAAGTATTGTCAAGTCTATTGTCCAGAATAATGGAAAGAGCGGAATTATCTACACACTCAACCGTAAGACGACTGAAGAATTGGCAGAGCTGTTGGTTCAGAATGGCATCAAAGCCGTGGCATATCATGCGGGGCTCGACAGCAAGCTGCGCGCGCAGCGTCAGGATATGTTTCTCAATGAAGACACGCAGGTGATCGTTGCTACGATTGCATTTGGAATGGGTATCGATAAGCCGGATATCCGTTTTGTCATTCACTATAATATTCCCAAGTCGATAGAAAACTATTACCAGGAAACTGGCCGTGCCGGCAGAGATGGCATGGAAGGAAAATGTATTTTATATTATTCTCACAAAGATGTTTCCAAGCTGGAGCATCTGATGCGCGATAAGCCGCTGAGTGAGCGTGAGGTGGGCGCACAGCTGATCGGTGAAACCGTTGCCTTCGCGGAAAGCGGTGTTTGCCGGAGAAAGATTCTGATGAGTTATTTCGGAGAAACTTACCCTTCAGACAATTGCGGAAGCTGCGACAACTGTCTGCATCCGAGAGAAAGAGTAGAAGCCAAAGACGATGTGGTAAAGGCTTTGAAGGTGATAAGGGCGCTGGATGAAAGATTTGCTACGGACTATACAGTGAGCATTATCACGGGTAAGCTGACCCCGCAGATCCAGATGTACAGGCATGAAAACATGGCTGATTATGGTATCGGCAACGATCAGCCTGATTATTACTGGAACACATTGATCAGGCAAATGATACTCGGAAATTTGCTGAGCAAGGATATTGAGGAGTATGGTGTTTTAAAGATTACAAAACAGGGAGAAGCCTTTGCGAAGAAGCCGAAGAGCTTTGCTATTGTACTCAACAATCAGTATGAAGATGCGAACGAAGATGATGAAGAGGTAACAGAGGCGCCGGCAACGGTTGGCAATGCCACTGACGAAAAGCTTTTTGAGATGCTCAAAGAAATACGTCAGAAGGAAGCCAAGAAAAAGGGACTTCCGCCATTCGTGATTTTCCTGGAAAATTCATTGCAGGATATGGCGACGATGTTTCCGAGGACCATCCAGGAGCTGGAGAAATGTCAGGGTGTGAGCAAGGGGAAGGCTTTGCGCTATGGAAAGCCTTTTGTGGACGTGATTGCCAAATATGTTGAAGACAATAATGTGGAGCGGCCTGATGATTTTGTGATGAAGAGTGTGGCCAATAAGAGTTTGAACAAAGTTTTTATCATACAGCAGGTAGATAAGAAAATGCCGCTGGACACGATAGCGAAGAATAAGGGATGGAAGATGGAAGAGCTGCTCGAAGAAATGGAGACGATAGTAGCGAGCGGTACGCGGCTGAATCTTGCTTATGCGATCAATGAAATGGTGGATGAGAATGAGCAGGATGAGATATTGGAGTATTTCAAGAGTTGTGAGACGAGTAGTCTGCAGGTGGCGAAGGAGGAGTTGGCTGATATGGATCTGGAGTGGGAGCAACTGAAGATTATGAGGATTAAGTTTTTGGCGGAATATGGGATGTAGATTAGCAAATGAGGAAATTAGAAAATGAGTAAATGAGCAAATGTGGATGCTGCGCGCCTGATGTGGGAGAATGTGCCGCGATGCGCGGATACATGGTGCCGTCATTTCGACTCCGGCCCGAAGGGCCAGGGTG
>JACMLD010000506.1 GCA_014379785.1 Chitinophagaceae bacterium | reverse complement strand
TTATGATAAGATAGATGTAACCACCGGTAAAATAACTGAAGCCAATCACAAAATCTTGCAGACCACAAAGATTGGTGGCAGGTATGCAGGCTTTGCCGTGTTTGGCAGTCCCATGGCACCCGGAGCAGATGGCTATTTCGGTACAGGATACAAAACGACAGAAAAGTACCAGTATGATTACGACGCTGAAAACAAAAAACTGCTGATTACTTATCGGCTGGTTCCTGAAAAAAAGCGTGATAAAGAAAATTTTGACGTCATCGGTTTTCATGTGTTTGATGAAAAAATGAACAAGCTATGGGGTGGCGAATTCAGAATGCCCTATAACGAGGCAATAATGGACAACTCAAATTTCTCGGTTGACTCAAAAGGCAATGCCTATATGCTTGCAAAAGTTTACGACAGCGAGTCAAGACGAGAGAGAGATAAGAGTACCGACAAGCCGGCGTATCATTTTGAGGTGATGAAATTTACCAAAGACAGCAAGACGCCCATCATTGCAAAATTGTCGGTAGGAGATTTCTATATCCACGAGACTACCATTACGGAGAATACACTTCATGACATGATCATTGCGTGTACCTACAGTAAGAAATCAAAAGGGACCGGCACTGATGGTATTTTTCTCGCAACACTTGACCAGGCGGGAAAATTGATACAGTTTAAAAACGGGTATTATGAGTTTCCGAAAGAGGAGCTGCAGAAATTCGAGTCAGCCAGGGCAAGAAGAAGAATTGACAGAAAGGATGATTATGAAGCACCGAATCTCAAGGTTAGAGATGTACAAGTCGAGGCCGACGGAAGTATTTTTCTTGCCTGCGAGGAATACAGAGTCGTGGAGCATACATCCGGAAGCGGAATGAATGGCAACCGCATGTCAACGTATTATACATATCACTACGAGGACATCATTGGTTCAAGAATCGATCCTGCCGGAAAATTTCAATGGGTGCGAAAGATTCCAAAAATGCAGCGTGGACGTAGTGGACGAGGCACCATGGGATTCAAACTGGTAAGCGATGCTTCTGGATACTATTTTCTTTATCTGGACAATCTGAAGAATCTGGATATTGCGGAGGACGAACCACCAAAAACACATGTTGACGGATATGGTGGCCAGGTAATGGTGTCAAGACTGACAATGGACGGTAAGCTGTCGAAGGAATTGTTATTCGACACGCGCGAAGAAGACATAATGATATTTCCTGCCGATTTTCATAAGATCAGTGGAAATCGTTTCATCGGCAGAGCGAGATTAAAAAGGAATTTGTATCAGCCACTATTAATTACGACGAAATAAGTTTCATATAGTGCCGTCATCCCGAGCGAAGCCGAGGCATCCCCAGCTATTACTTTGAGTAACGGTTGGGGACCCCTCGGCTTCGCTCGGGGTGACGATCACTCAGAGTGCCCTGATGAACAACAAACCATAAACCAAGAACTTTATTTCGCCCCTATTTTTATTTCTTCCCTATCCTATATAACTTCCCTCCATCTGTAACCGCATAAAGCGCCCCATCTTTTCCCTGGGTGATGTCTCTGAATCTCTCTCCCTGGTCAGCAAGCAGTCTTTCCTCTCCTACTACTTTATTGTTTCTGATTACAAGTCTGATCACATGTGTGCCGCTGAGGCTGCTGATGAAAAGATTGTTTTTCCATTCTGCTATTACATCGCTGTTGTAAAAAGTCATACCACTTGGAGAAATCACCGGATCCCAATAGTAAACCGGCTGCTCCATTCCTGCTTTCTGCGCAATGGCACCCGGCACATCGGAACCGCTGTATTCAATACCGTAAGTGATAACCGGCCATCCGTAGTTTTTTCCCGGCTTTACGAGATTGAGTTCGTCACCGCCTCTTGGACCGAATTCATTTTCCCAGAGTTCGCCAGTCACCGGATGCAATGCAAGTCCCTGTACGTTTCTATGACCATATGAATAAATTTCAGGACGTGCACTGCTTGCCATCGGATTGCCAGCGGCAGCTTTGCCATCTTTGGTAATACGGATGACCTTTCCGAGTCCTGAATTTACATCCTGTGCCTGCGGCCTTGTTTCAATATCCGAACGCTCGCCGGTGCTGATGATCAGATTGCCCGCTTTGTCGATCAGTATTCTTCCTCCATAATGCAGTGTGCCTTTGTATCCGGGTGTAGCACGATATATTACGGTAGCATTCTGAATAGATTTCTCGTCAGCCGACAGCTTCCCTTTTGCAATGGCAGTGAGATTTCCTTCCGCACTATTTTCTGAAAAAGACCAGTAAAGCATTCTGTTCTGTGCAAAACCCGGGTCAACCGCAATTCCAAGCAAACCACCCTGCCCCTTTGCATTTACCTCAGGTATACCGGTGATTGCAGCACCAACGGTTCCGCTATTGGTAGCTATTCTCATCTCCCCTCTTTTTTGGGTGATGATGAATCTGCCGTCAGGAAGTGCGGCAATACCCCATGGACTTTTGAGATCACTGCTGAGCAGTTTGCCTTCATAGAGAGTTCTGGTCTTTACAGCCGCGATTCTTGTTTGTCCCGCGAAAGCAGGTTTGAATTTCGCATTCGGTTTTTTTGTCTCTACGGAAGGATTGCTGGTGTCTTTTGCAGCTGTTTCGTTTGTACTTACATCCGCCTGGTTGTTGCTATTGTTGCCACAGGCGACAAAGAGAACGGCAACAGTCGCAACTGTGCCAAAGAAAAGTTTATACATATGAGCTATTTTGTGTTTAAAAGGAAGAATAAAATTAAGGATAAATATGTAGATCCCATTTGTTTGATCTACCTGAAATCAAAGTACAGCGCTCCCGAAATCATGGCATAATTGAGTTGCATGTTTTTCTGACTTTGTGGTCCCAGGAGTTCCGCCGCCTGAAATTTTGTACCGATCGCTGAAATGGCATTCATAAAACCAATGTTTCCCGCAGCGAATTTTGGACTGGTATGTTCATTCCTCGCTGCTTTTGGCTTCTGGGGCTGCAGCATCTGCAGAAAAACATTCTGGTGATCGGTATAAATGGTGAAATCAGACTCTGCATTTTTGATCTTCACCCAGTACATATCTGAATGCCAGCCTTTGAATTCAGGATACTGCCAGGTTTCACCAGTGACGGTATTATTGTAGGCTTTTTCCCAGATTCCGAATTGCTGTCCCTTTAACCGGTTCTTCCAAACTCTGTACGGACCACGTCCCATCCATTGCATGCCGGTTATTTTTTCTTCCGGAAAATGAAAGCTAATCCCCAAAAAATCCGCCGGACCTCTTTGTGCATAGTTGTATTC
>JACMLD010000505.1 GCA_014379785.1 Chitinophagaceae bacterium | reverse complement strand
TTGAATCTTTTATCAAAAGCAATTGCCCTGGTGCGGCCGCCCTGATTGTTTGGTTCGGCAGGGGAATAACTGTTGTTTGTATACATGCCGACAGAACCGGCTTCCACATTTCTGCGTGGAATCAGAATGGCTTCTTTCAGTTCGTTCTGAAAAATATTAGAAGGTATTTTTCCTGTGAAAGGATTTCTAAGCGCCATAAAATCATACATGGTTCGCTCTTTCACATACATGGTGCGATCTTCTTCTTCCTCTGATTCTCCGTCACCCATCGTGCGGACACTGATGGCGTTGGGTTTTCCCGGCTTTTGAGAGCGGCCGCTAAAAATATAAGAAGCAATCGCAATCCCTGCGGCTGACAAAACAAAAATGGGTATGGCTTTTTTCAACATAAACGTTATTGGTTTAGGACTGAACCTTCCCCACAAAATACGTATTCCACTGCAAAAGGTTAACTTTTGAGAAGGCCCAAATTGGGAGAAACAGTGATTTTGACCTGAATTAACTTTCAGTTTGTATTTTTGCGGGCCGATGAATCTGAACGTGCTGATGGATGGTTATCGAAATGACCCCCGTATATTTCAAATAGCGGACAGGGTCACCATGTCGCAACCCCAGACTATTCATCTCAAAAACCTCCAGGGAAGCTCTTCGCAATTTTTGTTAGCCGCTGTTTTTCAGCATGAAACGACCGCCGCCATCAATCATCTGATAGTGCTCAATGACGCCGAAGAAGCCGCCTATTTTCACAATACCCTGGAGAATCTGACCACCGCGCTCGACCTTTTTTATTTCCCCTCCTCCTTCAAAAACCGCAAAAATTTCAGGTTGCTCAATTCTTCGCATGTCATGCTGCGGACAGAAGCATTGACGCGACTCGCAGCAGGCGGAAATAAAAAACTCATCGTCACCTACCCCGATGCACTTTATGAGAAGGTTGTCCTCCCAAAAACCCTTTCAGCCAATATTATTTATATCAAGGCCGGCGATTCACTGAATGTTGATGAGCTGCTGCACAGATTCACCGACTATGGGTTTGTGAGAACAGATTTTGTATACCAGCCCGGACAGTTTGCGATGCGTGGTGGGATTCTCGACATATACTCGTTTGGAAATGAAAAGCCTTACCGCGTTGAGTTGTTTGGCAACGACGTTGATTCCATCCGCATTTTCGACCCGGAGTCCCAGCTGAGCGAAAGAAAACTTTTGCAGGTCACCATCATTCCAAACGTGGAGACCCAGTTTACTTCCGGAGAGAAAGTTTCGCTGGCGGAGTTTCTGCCGGACAATACCGTTATCTGGACCCAGGACTGGTCCGTTATTCGTGCACAGATCCTTTCCCAACAGGAAGATCTTCAGGAATTTCTCGAAATCAGGGAACGCACCACACCTTCCAAAGAGCAGCACCTCGATGACGACGAAAAACTGGAGCGGACGGAAATAACGGAAGCGGATTTTATACCGGTGGAGCAGCTCGAACAGCAATTCAGGGAGAGACACAGGATAAGTTTCGGGAATTTCCCGCCGGAGGAAACCGTTTTCGAAATCAGCTTCAACACATCTGTCCAGCCTGCTTTTAACCGGCAGTTTGACCTGCTGATAAAAGATTTGAAAGCGCGTGAAGCCAAAAAATATGGCATCTTCATTTTTGCGGACAATCCAAAACAACTGGAAAGACTGCACAGCATCTTTACAGACCTGAAAGTCGAAATTCCATTTACACCGGTCCCGGTTTCCATTCATGAAGGCTTTATCGACGATGACCTGAAACTGATCTGCTACACTGATCATCAGATCTTTCAGAGATATCACAAATACAAGGTCAAACAGGCCTACAATAAAAACAAAGCCCTCACACTCCGCACCCTGCGCGAGTTACAGCAGGGCGATTATGTCACGCATATTGATCACGGAGTGGGCGTGTACAGCGGGCTTCAGAAGCTCGAAGTAAACGGAAGGCTCCAGGAAGCGGTGCGAATCATTTACCGTGACAGCGATATTCTCTACGTCAATATCAACTCGCTCCATAAAATTTCGAAGTATACCGGCAAGGAAGGCTCTGTGCCCCGCGTCAATAAACTGGGCAGCGATGTCTGGGCAAAACTAAAAGACAAGACCAAGGCACGCGTCAAAGAAATTGCCTTCGACCTGATAAAGCTCTATGCCAAAAGAAAGGCGCAGAACGGCTTTCCGCATTCGCCGGATAACTATATGCAGACCGAGCTCGAAGCATCTTTTATCTATGAGGATACTCCCGATCAGAGCAAGGCAACTGCTGATGTAAAGAAAGACATGGAGTCCCCTTCGCCTATGGACCGCCTTGTCTGCGGGGATGTGGGGTTTGGAAAAACAGAAGTCGCCATTCGCGCGGCATTCAAGACCTGTCTCGACGGCAAACAGGCCGTGATACTGGTGCCTACCACCATTCTTGCTTTTCAGCATTTCAAAACTTTCAGCGACAGACTTCGCGACTTTCCGGTCACCGTGGACTATCTCAACAGGTTCAAATCATCGAAAGAGAAAAAGGAAACCCTCAAAAACCTCGAAGAAGGGAAAGTGGATATCATCATCGGCACACATACCCTGCTGAGCAAAGACGTAAAATTCAAGAACCTCGGCCTGATGGTTATCGACGAGGAACAAAAATTTGGTGTTGCCGCAAAGGAAAAGATCAAAACACTCCGCACCAATGTTGATTGCCTCACACTGACGGCGACGCCTATACCACGTACCCTGCAATTTTCGCTTATGGGTGCCCGTGACCTCAGCATCATCAATACACCGCCTCCCAACCGGCAACCCATACAAACTGAACTGCAGTCTTATAACGAAGACGTGATCAGGGATGCCATCTATTTCGAAACCGAAAGAGGCGGACAGGTTTTCTTTATTCACAACAGGGTGCATGGCCTCGCAGAAATGGCCGGCATGATCCAGGGACTCTGCCCGGACCTTAGCATTGGTCACGCACACGGCCAGCTCGAAGGGCATGAGCTCGAAGAAAGAATCCTGGATTTCATCGATAAAAAATACGATGTACTCGTCTGTACAAATATTGTGGAAAGTGGTGTAGACATCCCCAATGTAAATACCATCATCATCAACAATGCTCATCAGTTTGGACTGAGCGATCTGCACCAGCTTCGCGGAAGAGTAGGACGCAGCAACAAAAAAGCATTCTGTTATCTTATTTCTCCGTCAATGGTTACGCTGCCATCCGATTCGAGAAAAAGGTTGCAGACGCTGGAACAGCACAGCGAACTGGGAAGTGGATTTCAGATTGCGATGCGCGACCTTGACATTCGCGGAGCAGGGAATCTGCTCGGTGGCGAACAGAGCGGGTTTATGGCAGAAATAGGTTTTGAAATGTATCAGAAGATTCTCGACGAGGCCATTCGTGAACTCAAACGCACTTCTTTCCGCGAAGTGTTTAAAGAAGAAATACAGAAACAGGAAGACTATGTGCAGGATTGCACCATTGACACCGATCTCGAAATATTGATTCCGGATAAATATGTGGAGAGCATCACTGAAAGACTTTCGCTGTACACCAGGCTCGACAACTGCGATACCGAAGAGGAACTGCAGCATTTTCATGCAGAAATGATCGACCGATTCGGTCCCATTCCACCGCAGGTGGAAGATCTGTTTATCACAGTCCGATGCAGAAAGCTTGCTGTGGAACTGGGTTTTGAAAAGATGACCCTGAAAGATGAAACGCTGAGATGTTATTTTATCAATAAACCAGACTCTCCCTATTTCGAATCTTCCCTTTTCCGGGATATTCTCTCTTATCTGCAAACACATACAACCAAGGGTAAACTCAAACAGACCGGACGAAACTTTTTGCTGGTGGTGGACGATGTAGATGGCATGGAAAAGATGCACCAGTTTCTGAGCAGGATGCATGCAAAAGTGGTGGGGCTGCCCAGGCAATAATTTTGCGGGGAATGACGGCAATTGCATAACTTTCAGAGACAAAACCCTTATCAATGTCTGATCAAAACTTCAGCGGCCGTACAGAGCCGAGTCTTTATACGCCAACTTCTGACGAGAAGACGATGGCCATACTTTCCCATTGTCTCCCCATCTTCTTTAGTTTTCTTGCTCCCTTGATCATCTGGCTGATTAAAAAAGATGAATCGCAGTACGTTGCTCAACATGCAAAGGAGTCGCTCAATTTTCAGCTCACGTTGATCATTGCTTACATTGTTTGCATTCCGCTTTTACTGATTCTTGTCGGGTTTCTTCTGATGTGGGTGATTGCAATCGCAAGCCTGATCCTCTGCATCATTGCAACCATCAATGCAGCGGACAACAAGATTTACAGGTACCCGCTTACTCTCCGCCTGATAAAGTAAGATTACATTCTGAGGTCTTT
>JACMLD010000504.1 GCA_014379785.1 Chitinophagaceae bacterium | reverse complement strand
GCAGATGTACCGGGTGTAGCGGGAACATGGAAAGATCTGACAGATAGTGTAAATAAAATGGCGAGTAACCTTACGTCACAGGTAAGGAATATTGCTGAAGTAACAACAGCTGTGGCGAATGGTGACTTATCAAGAAAAATTGGTGTGGATGTAAAGGGCGAAATACTTGAGTTGAAAAACACCATTAATACAATGGTGGATCAGTTAAGAGGTTTTGCATCGGAAGTAACCCGTGTGGCCAGGGAAGTTGGTACGGAAGGTAAACTTGGCGGCCAGGCAAATGTACCGGGCGTGGCAGGAACATGGAAGGATTTAACCGATTCAGTGAACCAGATGGCAGGTAACCTTACTGCTCAGGTAAGAAATATTGCAGAAGTTGCAATTGCCGTAGCGAACGGAGACATGTCAAAGAAAATTACAGTGGATGTACGTGGAGAGATCCTGCAATTGAAAGAAACACTCAACACGATGGTTGATCAGCTGCGTGCATTTGCATCGGAGGTAACGCGTGTGGCGAGAGAAGTAGGTACCGATGGAAAGCTCGGCGGACAGGCCTTTGTGCCGGGTGTGGCTGGAACCTGGAAAGATTTGACAGACTCCGTAAACCAGATGACGGGTAACCTGACCGCACAGGTGCGAAACATTGCGATGGTGACAAAGGCGGTGGCGAGCGGTGACCTTTCAAAGACCGTGGCGATCGACGTTAAAGGAGAAATTCTCGATTTGAAAAATACCATCAATACAATGGTGGAACAGCTCAACTCTTTCGCGTTTGAGGTAACGCGTGTGGCGAGAGAGGTGGGTACTGAAGGAAAACTGGGTGGACAGGCAGAGGTAAGAGGTGTGGCCGGTACATGGAAGGATTTGACCGACTCAGTAAACATGATGGGTTCGAACCTGACGAGCCAGGTGCGCGGTATTGCAAAAGTGGTAACGTCGGTTGCGACAGGTAACCTTCGCCAGAAACTTTCGATCAACGCAAAAGGCGAGGTGGCACAGCTTACAGATACCATCAATGAAATGATCGAAACACTTGCGGTTTTTGCCGACCAGGTAACCACGGTTGCACGTGAGGTAGGTGTGGAAGGAAAGCTGGGTGGCCAGGCGAGTGTGCCGGGAGCATCCGGTATCTGGAAGAATCTTACGGAAAACGTGAATCAGCTTGCACAAAATCTTACCACGCAGGTGCGTTCGATTTCTGAGGTGGCATCGGCGGTAACCAAAGGTGACCTTACCAGAAATATTCGTGTGGAAGCAAAAGGAGAGGTGGAAGCCCTCAAGGATACCATCAACCAGATGATCACCAACCTGCGTGAAACAACATTGAGAAACCAGGAACAGGACTGGTTGAAATCAAACCTTGCACAGTTTACACAGATGCTGCAGGGACAGAAAGATTTGAATACGGTAACGAAACGTATCCTCTCTGAACTTGCGCAGGTGGTAACGGCACATTATGGTGCATTTTACATTCTTACACAAAACGATGAATCACAAAATGTCAAACTGAAGTTATACGCTTCGTATGCATACAAGGCAGAAAAAAATCTGGCCAAAGAGTTCGCCATCGGCGAGGGACTTGTAGGCCAGGTTGCATTTGAGAAGGAGAGAATCATGCTTACGAATGTGCCGACCGGGTATATAAAAATAAATTCCGGTCTCGGAAAAGCCAAGCCTGCAAATGTTATCATCCTGCCCGTGTTATTTGAAAACAATGTAAAGGCCGTCATCGAGCTCGCTTCGCTCGATGTGTTCAGCGAAACGCATCTCGACTTCCTTAGTCAGCTTACAGAAAGTATCGGTATCGTTTTGAATACGATCGAAACGAATACAAGAACCGAAGAATTGCTTGCGCAGTCGCAGTCGCTCGCGGGTGAGCTGAAGATTCAGCAGGAAGAGTTGAGAAGAACGAATGATGAACTTCAGGACAAGGCGTTGCTGCTTGTGAAGCAAAAAAATGAAGTGGAGGCGAAGAACAAAGAAGTAGAAGAAGCAAGAAAATCACTCGAAGAAAAAGCGGAACAGCTGACGCTAACCTCCAAATACAAATCGGAGTTTCTTGCGAATATGTCGCACGAGCTGCGTACGCCGCTGAACAGTTTGCTCATTCTTGCGCAGCAGCTGTACGAAAATGCCGAAGGCAATCTGAACGACAAGCAGATTCGATATGCAAAAACAATTCACTCATGCGGTGATGACCTTATCCAGCTGATCAATGACATCCTTGATCTTTCGAAGATCGAGTCTGGATTTATTTCCGCAAATATTTCTCCGGTGCGTTTCTCAGAGATTGCATCTTTTGTGGAAACTACCTTCAAACCAATTTCAGAAGCAAGGCATTTGAAATTTACCATTGAAACCGACGCTAAGCTTCCTGAGTTTATGGAGACGGACTTACAGCGTTTGAATCAGATTCTCAAAAACCTTTTGTCAAACTCATTCAAGTTTACTGAGAAGGGTGAGGTCAAGCTGAAGATTTACGAGGCAAGCAAAAACTGGAAGCCGGGAAATCCGGTCCTTGACAATGTGAACCGTGTGGTGGCTTTTGCGATTGTGGATTCGGGTATCGGCATTCCGCTTGAAAAACAGAATATCATATTCGAAGCGTTTCAGCAGGCAGAAGGTTCTACCAGCCGTAAGTACGGCGGTACCGGTCTTGGACTCTCCATCAGCCGCGGACTTGCCGAGCTTCTTGGCGGTACGATCGAACTGGAAAGCAATCCGATGCAGGGTAGTACGTTCACACTGTTTCTTCCGATAGATGAGACCGCTGGAATTCTGAAAAAGGAAGCACCGGATTCTCTCAGTCTTTTGCAGTACCAGCTGGGTCCTGACAGCGGAGAGATCGACACGCTGCTCAATTCAATCCGGATTACAAACGAAGGCGCGGATACAAAATCTCTTCAGATAGTCAATGAAATGATCAATGACACCGGAGACGACCGTACGAATATCCTGCCAACTGATAAGATTGTACTGATTGTAGAAGACGATCTGAGGTTTGGAAAGATTATAGTTGAGAAAGCGCATAAGTATAATCTCAAAGCGATTGTCGCAACTACCTATATCGAAGTCTTTGATTTCATCAACCGTTTCATGCCGATCGCAATCACTCTTGATGTGAAGCTTCCGGATACCAGCGGTTGGAAGGTAATGGACCTTTTGCGCAATGACCTTAATTATCGCCATATCCCTGTACATCTTATCTCTGGGGAGGAAAACCGCAATCTCGCTTTGAAGCGCGGTGCGCGCAGTTTCCTTCTGAAACCTTTGGAGAACGAGTCATTGAGTGATTTGTTTGAAGACATTGTTTCCTTCAGCAAGAAGGAAGTAAAGCGTGTGCTGGTGGCTGAAGACAATGAAATTGATTCTTCACAGATTGTCAAGATGCTCAATACCGACAAGATCGAGGTGACCATTGCCGATACGGGTAAGATGGCACTGGAGAAGGTAGCTGAGATGGAGTATGACTGCATCATTCTCGACTATACCATGCCGGATATATCTGGTACTGATCTGGTCAGTCAGGTGGCGCAGGCAAAGAAAAAGCTCACGCCGGTGATCATTTATTCTGCAAAGGATTTTAATAAGAAAGAAATGAGTCATCTCATTCACAATTCCAATTCGGTGTTGATGAAGGGAGTGAATTCGCTGGAGCATCTGCTTGAAGAGGCGGTTCTGCAGCTGCACATCAATCACAAGGAACTGGCGCCGGAGAAAAGAAAGGTGATTGAAAACATCCGGATGAAAGAGGACATTCTTACCGGTAAGAATGTGCTGGTGGTGGATGATGATGTTAGAAACCTTTTCGCGCTCACAACCGTATTTGAGAGATATAATATCAATGTGATTACGGCAGAGAGCGGTAAAGAGGCGATTGAAATCATCAATGAAGACAGTCCGAAAATTGAAATGGTACTCATGGATATCATGATGCCGGAGATGGACGGATATGAGACAACCCAAAAAATAAGACGCGAACATAAAAACAGTTCGCTGCCAATCATTGCGGTGACTGCCAAGGCGATGAAGGGTGACAGACAGAAATGTATTGAAGCAGGAGCTTCTGACTATATTACCAAGCCGCTGAAAATTGACCAGCTGCTTTCACTCATGCGGGTTTGGTTCTATAAATAAAACTTTATTACTGTGATGCAGCAAAAGATTTTACTGGTGGATGATCGGGAAGACAATCTGTTCTCGATGGAAACCATATTGGAGCCCGACGGCTATCAGTTTATCAGGGCGGGTTCGGGCAGGCAGGCTTTGAAGATCCTTCTGACCGAATTTGATTTTGCGCTGATATTGATGGATGTCAAAATGCCGAACCTCAATGGTTTTGAAACCGCTGCACTGATCTATGAGCGGGATAAACTCAAGCACATACCGATAATATTCATCACGGCTAATAATTTTGGCGAGGAGAATATTTTCAAAGGGTATAGAAGCGGAGCGGTGGATTATATATACAAACCAATCAATCCGGATCTGTTGAGAGCGAAGGTGGCCGTCTTTGTTGATTTGTATAAGAAGAACCAGCGTTTGATAGCGCAGGAGGCAAAGCTCAAAACCATCAATAAAAATCTTGAGAATGAGGTGAATGAGCGAAAGGTGTCAGAGGAGAAGGTGAAACAACTCAACAGGGAACTGCTGGAGAACATAGCGAGGCTCGAGTCGGCAAACAAAGATCTTGATCGCTTTGCTTTCATGGCTTCTCACGACCTCCAGGAGCCGCTGAGAAAGATCCGCACCTTCAGCGATATACTTTTTGTAAAGTACAAGGACATTGTTGACAGTGATGCCAAAGTGCATATTGCCAGAATTCAGAATGCTGCGGAACGGATGCAGAACCTGATAAAGGACATACTTACGTTTTCAAAAATTTCCAATGAGGATGATTCTTTTGTGAGTTATGATTTGAATCTTATTGTGAAGGATGTGCTCAGTGATCTCGAAGGAGAAATATCGGAGAAGAAGGGTATTCTGCATGTCGAGACGCTGCCACATCTGGAGGTGAACCCCGGGTTGATGCGCCCGTTGTTTTACAATTTACTGGGCAACGCACTGAAGTATGCCAAAAAGGATACACCTCCGCAGATAAAGGTGAGATATGAGTCTTCTGCTGCTGGGCCGGATGTTGCTGGCAACCCGGGTCTCAGTAAATATTGCCGGATCCTGATCGAAGACAATGGAATTGGTTTTGAGCAGAAGTATGCTGAGCAGATTTTCGATATGTTTCGCAGGCTGCACCTGAGCAGTGAGTTTGAAGGGACCGGTGTGGGGCTGGCGCTTTGTAAAAAAATCGTGGAGAAGCACAAAGGTTTTATTTCAGCCCGGAGCAGGGTAAACCAGGGAACGGTTTTTATTATCTCCTTGCCCTTTTCTCAGTCCATAACCGCCCCGTCTAAAGGATCGTATGTGGAAGAGGCGGTGAAGTCGTGAGTAATACAGTTTGAAGACCGTCATGCCGAGCGCAGCCGAGGCATCCCCCACCGGTACTCGGAGTAATAGCTTGGGATTTCTCCACTCGCTGCGCTCGGTCGAAATGACCTTATCCAAGATAAGCACCGGTGATAGATTCGCCGTCTACCTCTACAAAAATATGTTCCTGAATGGTGGTGGCGATTGAGAGTCCAACGTAATCCGGTTTAACAGGAAAAAGTTTGTGACTCCGCTCCACCAGCACGAGCGTCTGAATCTGAGCAGGATGAAATTCAAGAAATGGTTTCAGCGCGTACAGCATTGTCTTACCGCTGTTTGCCACATCATCTATCAATATAATTGTTTTGTCATCAAAGTTGTCTTCCTTGCTAAGCTGTACTTTGTCGGGAAATTTTTTATCGAGCGTAACGGTGATGAGGTCGGTCTTCATTTCGCTTATTTCCGATAGCAGTCGCTGTATTCTTCTTGCAATGACACTTCCACTTTCTCTGATTCCTGCCAATACAATATGTTCGGTACCGGTATTGTTTTCCAGGATTTCGTACGCCATTCTCCGCAATTTTGTATCGGCGGTTTTGCCATCGAGAAAGTAGT
>JACMLD010000057.1 GCA_014379785.1 Chitinophagaceae bacterium | reverse complement strand
AGGGGGGTATATTTGAACTCTACTCAAACCCCCTGATACTTGAAGCTGCTTTTGCACATTTTACTGGTGTTTCTGGCCTATTCAAACCTTTGCGCCCAGGCCGTTCAGGTGAGATTCCAGAGGATGAAAAAACCGTTCGGAACTTTCAACGTCGTACTCCAACAGCCCAATTTCCGCCAGTATACCTTCACCCATTTCAATTCCACCAACGGGCTTGCTTCAAATCTCGTTAACAAAGTTGTGCAGGACAACGAAGGGTACATCTGGATGGCAACCCTCGACGGGCTGCAGCGTTATGATGGCAACAGATTTCTCACATTCAGGAATCAGTCGAAAAATCCGAACTCCATTCCGGGAAATAATGTAAACAGTATCTTTTTTGATGGCGTCGGAAATCTCTGGGTGCTCGCTGAAAATCGTCTGGGTATTTTTGACCGCCACCATTTCAGCTTTCGCGAAAATGCGATCAATCCAGACAGCTCTGGCAAAGGCAAACCAGTGCGGTTCGTAAGGCTGAACGCAGAGAAAAATGTCATTGCCTACGTAGATCAGAAAGGACTCTACCTCTACGATAGAAAAATTGGAAATTTTGCGCTCAGCCTCGCGCTCAACCTCCCTTCCGACTGGTGGATATCGGATATCATAAAAGCACCCATTGCAAACGATTACTGGATTGCCTGCAATCCCGGCTTTGTTTACTACAACAGCAAGACCGGTAATTTCAACTACAAAGATCACAACCCGGATCAGAATCCCCATATTAAAAAACTGGAAATTGATGGAAATCTCTATTCCATTTTTGGCCTATACAGTGATACTCTGTGGTATTGCAGCTGGCCACAAATAGATGGCGCTCCCTTTATAAACTGCTACAGTCTCAAAACCGGCGTACTCACCAGGTACAGCGTAGGAAAGCAGTTCAATTTCGGATATTTTGAAGTGGTCGGTGCCCTCAGACAATCAAATGGACGTATGTGGTTTTATGGCCACACCTTTCTCGCTGAATTCGTTGGCGGAGAAACACCTTTCAGAATTGTGAGGAATGAATTCAGAGACGAGCAATCAATAAAGTTCGATATCGTCACAAGTATGTATGAGGACAGGCAGCAAAATCTATGGGTCGCCACAGAAAACGGCGCCTTCCTCTTCAATCCGGATGCACAGCCTTTCAATTCGCACCTGATGCTGAGACCTGATGGCTCCGGTTCGCTCGATGGCCCGTCAGTAGCAGCATTGGAGCTGGCAGACAAAAGCCATCTGATCGGCGCCTGGGGCAGCGGCCTCTATAAATTCGACAGCAATTTTAATCCGGTTCCGCTCCCTCCCCAGCTCGACAAATTTCACAATCCCTATTCCTTCTGGAGCTTTCTTCAGGACAGAAATACAGGGTTGGTCTGGATGGGAATGCAGGACGGGGGCCTGGTTGTATACAACCCGCAGACGGGGAAAGCGGATCTTTTCTATTTTGAAAACATAAAATCCACCATCCGTCAACTCGCCCAGGATCTCCATGGTAATATCTGGTTGGGCTGCCAGGGCGGACATATCCTGAAATATCATGCAGGCAGCGATTTTTCAAAACAATCTTCCTACGAACTCCTGCGAAAAAGAGACGGAGCACTGGTGCAGAAACTTTTTGTCGACAAAGAAGGCTTCGTATGGGCTGGGACACTTGCCGACGGGTTATTCAAATTCGATCCAAAATCCGGCCGTCAGCTGGCTCATATCACAAAATATGGAGAGAAAGGAAAAAGCCTGTGGAACAATTCACCGTGTGACATCCTGCAATACAATGACACTACATTGCTTGTTGCCGGCGGCGCACTCAACCTCCTGAATATCCGTACGCTCGATATAAAAAATGTGACAGCCGAAGACGGAATGCCATCCAATACCGTCCTTTGTTTTCAACGAGATAATTCAGGACATCTCTGGCTGGGAATGTCTCATGGACTTTATCGCGCTGACCTGGAAAGAAAAATATTCACACAATACGACCGGCGCGATGGAATCAACTACGACAACTTTAATGTGGCATCGGCCTTTCGCATGAAAAGCGGAAGACTGGTTTTTACCACTGACCACAGTTTTACAGAGTTCAATCCATCTACCATCCCAAATCCGCCCCGCCCTGGAAATGCCGTCATCACTGCATTCCGGCTGGCAAACAATTTTCTTTCGGTTGATTCACTGCGCGGCCTCAACCGCCTGCAGCTGAAACACGACAATACTTCGATTGCGATTGAGTTTAGTTCACTGAACTATGTGAAACAAAATAAAATCCACTACCATTATATGCTGGAAGGAGTGGACAAGGATTGGCAGGAAGCCGAAGATTTAAACCAGGCAGTGTACAATTATCTTCCGCCAGGCAGCTACGAGTTCTTTCTGAAATCGGAAAATATAGACGGCATTGCAAGCGAAGCGATTACAAAACTTTCCATACTGGTGAGCCCTCCATTCTGGAAAACGCCCTGGTTTTATGGCACCATCATTCTTCTGATTGTAGGCATTCTGTACTGGATCGATCGGGAAAGGGTGAAACGACTGATGGCCCTGCAACAAGTACGTACGCAGATTGCCGGTGACCTGCACAGCGAGGTGAATACAACACTCAATAATATTCACCTGCTCAGCGAAATGGCAAAGATCAAAGCCGACAGGGATGTAATCAGATCAAAAGAATACATTGATCAGATCAGCGACAAAAGCAAGCGGATGATCATCGCCATGGATGATATGCTCTGGAGCATCGATCCGGCGAATGACAATATGAAAATGACCCTTCTCAGAATGCAGGAGTATGCCGATGCGCTTCAGAACCGCGATGGAGCCTCCATCATCATGGAAACAGATGAGAAAGTAAAATCACTGAAGCTTGATATGAAGCTGCGACATGAGTTCTTTCTGATATTCAAAGAAGTGGTGCGGCATATGGCCGAAAATGCGAGAGGGTCGGAAGTGCTTGTGAACACGGATCTTTCCGGGCCAAGACTTTCACTAAAAATCCAATGCTCCGGTTGCAGTGATCTGAATGGACTTACTGATATCAGCAAAAGAGCGCTTGCAATCAACGCGGTACTTGATATCCATAGTGACACAAAAGCAACATCAGTCATTCTTTTGTTGCCAATCAGACAATCCTGAATTTTATAGAAATGAAAAAGTTTCTTTTCTTCTTAATCATTTTCTTGCTCAATGCTACTGTGATCTGTAGGGCACAGACACAGCGGCAATATATTTTTACCAGTTTTAAAAAAAACACCGGCCTGCTTTCCAATAAAGTATTTCAGGTTGTGCAGGATAAAAAAGGTTATGTGTGGATCGGCACGGATAACGGCCTGCAGCGATATGACGGATACCGCTTCACTAATTTCAGACATATCACCGGCGATTCCCTTGGCATTCCCGACGATCTTATTTCATTGCTGTACGTCGATCAAAAAGGCCGTCTCTGGATAACCTCTGGCAGAAAACTTGGGATCTTCGATCCGTCCACCGCAAGATTCACCAATGTCCCTATCCGGGTTGCAGAAACAGAAATTACAAAAGGCATCAGGAAATTCATTACAAATAAGGATGGTCATGTAATGGTTTTTGTTGCCAAAACCCTGGTCACCTACCATGAAGAGAAAAAAGAAATGTCGGCTGAACACAATTTTATCCGCCCGCCGGAAGGTTTTACCTGTGAGGATATGTTTCAGGATCCCGCATCGGGACAATACTGGGTGACCGGTAAATCCGGACTGATAATGTTCGACCCCAAGACCAGACACTATTCTTACCGGGGGCACAATGTCTCGGGAAATCCCGTAATAGCAAGATTCGGCGACACGCTGAATACCCTGCGCCCCTATGTGGATCTGAAAGGAAGGGTATGGTTCGCACAGGGAATTCCACTACGCAGTGCGCCGGTCATGCACTGTTACAATCCAAAAACAAATACCGGTTCCACATACCGGGGACTTGGCAAGGGATACTACGAAGTATGGGGAATTTCTGAACAGGCAGAGGGAAGTGTCTTTCTGTTTGGATACAATCTGCTGCTCGAGTTCAATGAAGCAAAAGACATTTTTGTACCAGTGCGCGATCCGTCACTCAACGAGTTTACCATTCAGTTTGATTATGTAACAAAGCTGTATCGCGACCGCGACGAAAATCTCTGGGCATGTACAAATCTTGGATTATATCTTTTTAATCCGCGACAACAGGCTTTTACCTCACTTGCTCATTCGAGACCCGGCGACACACTGAAAAACAACACAGCCACTACCGCCATCATTGTAAACGCAAAAAATGAAATATGGATGGCTACCTGGGGGAAGGGCATTTTCTCGTATGATCTTAATTTCAATCCGATTGAAAATCCGGTCGTAAAACAAAAACCTGAATATTCCTCACTGCCTGTATGGAGCATGTGCCAGTTAAAGAATGGTGAAGTCTGGATCGGCAGCCAACTCGGGCATCTCATTGTAAATGATCCCGTTCGGCAGATAGTGGCCGACTATCGCCCCTCTGTATTTTCGGGTGGAACGATCAGGCAGATGCTGGCCGATAAAAGCGGAAATGTGTGGCTGGGTACTGACAACGGTTTTGTCATACGCTGCGAGAAAGGCAACTGGTCGGACACCACAAATTCTTTTGTTAAAGTGCAGACGCTGCCGGGACGGGTGGTTCGTTTTTTTGAACGAAAGAATGGCGAAATATGGGTTGCTACCGATATCTATGGACTGTACCGCCTTGATCCGGCCAATGGCAAAGTACTTACACATTACGACGAGAAAAAAGGAAAAGGGAAAGAGCTCTACAATGCAACGGTGACCGACCTGATAGAATACAATGATACTACCATTCTGATCGCCAGCAACGCCATCAATATTCTCAATACAAGAACGGGAAATATTGAAAGCATAACCACTGCAGATGGTTTGCCTTCCAACCAGGCGGTGAACCTCACAAAGGACAAGTCGGGCTATCTGTGGGTGTCTTTGTCGAATGGACTCAGCCGGTTTAGCTACGATCGGAAAGTATTTACAAGCTATGATGTGCGCGATGGCATTCTCAACGATAATTTCGAAATCAGCTCACCAGCACATCTCGCCGATGGACGACTTATCATGGGCACGCTGCACGATTTCCTTGTATTTAATCCGAATGAAGTAAACAGGCAGAATGACCAGCCTGCCGGCATTTCGATAACCGATGTAAAAGTGATGGGCAAATCGGTTTCCCTGGATTCGATCATGCAGTTAAAAAAAGTGGAGCTGGGTCACAACGACAATTCCATCAGCTTCGATTATTCCGCCATGCGTTTTCTGCAACAAAACAAAGTAGTCTACTATCATCAGATGACAGGAATTGACAAAGACTGGGTGCGAAGCGAGAATCAGCAGGCGATGTATACCTACCTTCCTGCAGGCGAGTATAGCTTCCGCGTAAAATCTGTCAATGGGAATGGTGTGACTTCGGAAAAAATTGCCGAAATGGAAATTCATGTTGACCGGCCATTCTGGAAGAGCTGGTGGTTCTACGCCGCTCTGTTTTTGATTGCGATGGCAATGGTCTATTGGATCGACAAAGAAAGAGTAAAAAGAATGATCCATATGCATCGCATGCGGTCGCAGATTGCAGGAGACCTTCACGAGGAGATACATACTACGCTCAATAATATTCACCTGCTGAGTGAATTGGCCAAAATGAAGGCAGAGAAGGATACAGTGCGCTCAAAGGAGTATATCAACCAGATCAGCGACAAAAGCAAAAGGATGATTGTGGCCATGGATGATATCTTATGGAGCATACAGCCGGAAAATGACAGCATGGAAAAGATGCTGCTCCGGATGCAGGAATACACAGAGGCTCTGAAAAACCACCACGGCATACAAATCAACATGCAGGTGGAGGAAAGGGTCAGGACCATGAAAATGGAAATGAATGTCCGTCACCAGTTTCTTCTCATTTTCAAAGAGGGACTGAGAACGGTGATAGAGACACTGCACGGAACCCAGACCCTTATCAATATCGACATTCTGAGAAACCGGCTTTTCCTCAAGGTGCAGGACCTCAGCGTTTCAGACAGTGCGAATGCTGAAGCTGCAGAATCTTTCGAATCAATGCGTAAACGCGCCGACTCTATCGATGCGGATCTGGACATTCAATCAGACAGCAATAAAGTGTCTTTTATCGTATCCCTTCCGGTTATTTCCCCATCCATTTCTTAAAGTCGGTGACTTTTTCCCGGCTGATGATCGCCTCTTTATCAACAACTGGCTTCAGCGTCAGCAACAATCTGTTGCCAAAATACTCGTGTATCTGATCCACGCTGTCTACGGAAATGTAAAATGAACGGCTGATGCGGAAATATCTTTCCGGGTCCAGCATTTCTTCCAGTTCATCCATTGTATAATCGACTACAAACTTTTTGTTGTCGTAGGTTTTGAAAAAGTTTAATCTGCCGTCACTGAAAAAATAAGCGATTTCTTCAATTTCTATAGAAACCAGTTTCTGTGCGTGTTTTACGAGAAAGCGTTTTCTGAATTCTTTTGGCTGCAGTTTTGAACGCAACTCTTTTACGAGGGCATCCATATTTATTTCGCCGGCAGTCGGTGCATCGGCGGAGTAGAGATTTTTTACTTTCTTGTATTTATTCAATGCAGATTCCAGGTCTTCTTTCTGAATTGGCTTCAGCAGGTAGTCAATGCTGTTGACCTTAAAGGCTTTCAAAGCATATTCATCATAGGAAGTGGTGAATACGACCGCGCTTTTGACTTCAGTTCTTGTGAAAATTTCAAAACTTTGTCCGTCTGACAGCTCAATATCCATGAGTATCAGATCAGGTGCTTCGTTTTCTTCCAGCCAGTTTACAGTACTTTCTATGCTGTCTGTTACGCCTACTACCTTTGCGGTATCATCAACGCTCTCCAGTGTTTTTCTGATTTTTTTTACTGCGAGTTCTTCGTCTTCTACGATGAGAATTTTCATTACGGTTTATTTACGGTTTAGTTGAAAAGTCTGTTATTGCCGAACGCTGCGACCTGGCCTCAGTGGAATTGTTCCATAGTAAAGGCAGGACCACGGTAAAGTTTTTGGAATCTTCCAGTACCTGGAATCCGCTTTGTCTCAGCAGATCATATTTCGCCTGAATGTTTTCGAGTCCGACTTTATTTGAAGGCGGCTTCTGACTTCGCCTCTGTAAATTATTATTTACCACGAGTTTGTTGCCCGCAGCAGTGAATATCTCAATAGTGAGGGGAAAATTCTTCGAAAGCACATTGTGTTTCACCGCATTTTCTACAAGTAGCTGCAGGCTGAGCGATGGAAGCAAATAGTTGTCATACCGCTTGTCAATTTCTATGTTGAAGTCAATCGCATTGCCATGGCGGGTTTTGAGCAATTGAAAGTAGGACCGGATAAATTGTATTTCACTTTTTACAGTGGTCAGTCCATCCTCATTGTTCCGCAGCAGGTATCTGTACACCTTGCTCAGTTCATTGAGAAATTTCTCTGCCTGTTTTGCATCTTCGCTGATCAGGGAGGACAATGTGTTGAAGCAGTTAAAAAGGAAGTGCGGGTTCACCTGGCTTTTCAATGTTTCAAACTCGTGTTGTATGGCGAGTTGCTGCATCGTTTCTTTTTCTGCAAGACTTTTTTTCCACTGACCAAAGATATATTCGGCTTCCCACATGGTTGTGGCTACGAGCGTGAGCGCGAGACTTACAAGAAGCGAGAGTTTAAAATTGCCAACGTTGAATTGATAACCGAGAAAATTAAAAAGATCGTAGCCGTAAAACAGTGAAAAAAACGTTAGACTGGTGAGAAAAATATGAGTGATATAAAGGACGGTTAACCGAAACGATGTTTGCCTGAGCAATGGAAAACGAATTCGTAACCAATGCATGCTCACAATATGCAGGTACCAGGAGATAAAGCCCTGCACATATATAACGGGGAATGAAAACGCCCATATGCGTGAGTCTTTCCATACCCTGTCAGGAAAAAGCAGCATGTTCAGGAGTATTGTCAGCACCGGCATCATCGCGAAGAACGATATCCATTCTACTCTTCCCGGCTTGATCCAATTTTTCATACGGCTACGGGTTGGGTTTCGTGAATCAATGGCAATTCTACAACACGGTGAGACGTTTCTTCACTGATGGCAATGGGCGACTGTCCAAGTAGTCTGAATTTATTGGCAATATTATCAAAGCACTCACGGGAAGCATCTTCCGACACTCCGATCTTGAGCTGCATATTGTTGGTGATTTTAAGGTGACCATCGGCGGTAGACACAATGCCGAGACGCAATGGAGTAAGTTTGCTGATGGTGTTGCAGTTAAGCGCGTTTTCCACCAGCATCTGGATGGTCAGGGGCGGAATGAGCAGCGTTCGGTGTTCTGGCAGCACATCTACTTCTAAAAAAAGCGCATCACCATATCTTTCTTTCAACAGGTGATAATAGGACTGCATAAATTGTATCTCCGTTTCAAGGGGCACCAGGTGGTCGTCGCTGTTTCTTAAAAGGTAACGATATACCTTGCTGAGCTCATCAAGAAACTTTTCCGCCTGTTGGGCATTTTCGGAAATCAGACTGGAGAGCGAGTTTAGACTATTGAAAAGAAAATGCGGATTTACCTGGCTTTTCAGCCCAAGTAACCGGCTCTGCATGTATTCTTTTTTTAAAGATTCTGTTTCAGAAAGTGTGGCCCTCCATTTTTCAAAACTGGCGACACCCTCATGGAGAAAGGTTACGAAAACATTGATGATAAAGCCGACGGCAAGTGTCCATTCGTATACGGTTTCATTAAGCTGGTAGCCACCAAACCGGACAAAATCGTAGCCGTAAAAAATAAGGGTAATGGTAAGGCTGGTAATAATAATGATAAGAAAAAGGGTCATTCCGAGCCGCCGCATCATGTCGGTATCGTGGGTGAACCGGTTGCGGACGGTCACTGCCACCCAGGTGAGGATCAGCCAGCAACCTGTCATAATTGCCAGCGTCATGAGACTTGCGGCCCCGAACAGCCGGAGCTCGGTAAAATAGCGCTTGCCGAATAGTAAAGAGTTGAGAATCACCACAATACCAGGCATTGAGCCCAGGAAGATTTTAAGATCCTGTTTGGTGTACTGCGGTAGGGCCATTAATCCCGGTTTTGGTTGTCTTACAAAATACCGACTTTTTTCAAAGCGACCTACCGGCCAAACACAAAATGAGTATTTGCCGGTATGAATTGGGGAAAAGGGGGTATGAAAATCCGGACCCGCAGGCCATCCCAAATAAATGCAATTCATACACAAGGTGATGAGAAAGCCTTTTTGTTCGTCAGATATTTGTCCTGCAATCAATCAACAACCATTTTACCATTAACCTTTGCTATGAAACAGAATTTCAGAATTACTCTCAGACCTGTAAGAATTGGTCTGACCCTGCTCACTCTGGCGATCGCAGCGATGAGCCTTATCTCGTTTACAGAAAAAAAGTTTTACGAGGACGTATTCAGCAAACTGGGACTTACCAGGGACCAGGCAAATGCAAGAATTACTGAAGGCCTTCTCAATGGATACCTTAATCATTACGGTATCAGAAATCTGAAGAGCATTGCGCTGAATGATCGCGGGGCGATCGTAAAAGACCTTGCAAGCTATGCAAGGGAGCAGGCCGCAACACCCGCCTTTAAAACAGCTTATCTGAAAATCAAGGAGAGCAACAAACCGACTGCTCCTCAGAAAATGCAGACTGCTGATGAACTGAGGGCCGGGATGGTGAAGAGTCTGACCGACAATATCACCAAGTTCGAAGCAGAGTTGAAAACAGCCACTGCCCAGATGAAACCCATTTACCAAAACATGCTGGTGGAATCGAAAAAGCAGCTCAAAGAGTACCAGGATCCAAACAATGCCATGCTGAAAATGTATGCAGACAATTTTAAAGAATCCGAATCCATTCAAAAAGAAGCATACCAGAATCAGCTGAATGCCTGGGAAGAGAAGTATCCGGCAAACCCGATTTTTTATGTAAAATTGAAACTGCAGGAATTTCTGGAGGCAACAGAAGGAGTGGATTTCAATGCCGCTACCGTTGAGAAGAATGGCAAGAAATACTTTACAAATCCTTCATACGAACGTAAAAGCAGCAACTGGAAAATGGCTTTTCGTGCCGGAAAGCCTGCAGTTGACGCCGGACGGGCATTCGCAAAAGAATGGATCGCAGAAATTTCAAAATAAGTTTTATCCTAAAAAAAATATTATGAATACGTATCGTTTGTACCTGATGCTCGTTCTACACCTAAAATGGCTCGATGTGATCGACCGCGTAAAAGGTTATGAGAAAACAAATATTCAGCATCTCCTGTAAATAAAAAAGTGCCTCAACCGGGGCACTTTTTTTATTCTTTTTACCAGAGCGGTTTCGCCTGGTAGTAATCCAGAATCTTCGTTCTCAGAATATAATCATACCTCGCCATGATCAGATTGATATTTGCCCTGTCGAGATTGTTTTTTGCAATAATATAATCTACTACCGTTCCAACTCCTGCGTTGAATTTCACTTCAGCCGCTTTGAAAGATTCCGAAAAGGCTTTTACCTGACCCTGAATCACCTTGTAGCGGTTGTCTGCAGAGGTCATATTTACAAATGCCTGTTCGATCGATTGCTTGAGTTGAATTCTTGTTGTCTGCTCAATGTAATCGGTGTTTTTTAATTGTATTTTGGCCAGCTTCACACGATTCTTTGTTTGAAAAGCATTGAAGATCGGCAAACGGAGGTCCAACGATACCGAGGTATAGAGGTTATTGTCGAGCTGTTTGTTGTACGCAATTTTGTCGGTCCTGAAGCTCGACTGCGGACTGATCACAGCAGTCTTGATATTGTTGACCAGTACATAATCGTTGGTAGTGATGTCGCTGGTGCTGACCAGTATGTTCTGACCGGCTGCACTTGAATAATTTGTATTGACGCCGCCATTCAATGAGAGGGTGGGATAGAAGAAACTTCTTGCCACTTTCACTGCGTTCTCTGCACTTTGTTTTCTCAGCTGGGTACCCTTAACCAGTGAAAGCTGGTTGAGAGCGGTCTCATAAATCTTGTCGGGAGAATTGCCGTAGGTAGCGGGAACTTCTTCGAGCGAAAGCTTTTCAACATTAAAATCCGGCCTGTAAGCGATATTCATCAGCTGGCACAGATTGAGTTTTGAGGTCTCCAGCGCATTTTCATTGTTGACAACAGCCAATTCATTGCCGGCGAGTTCACCTCTCAGATCGGAAAGCTGCGCTGGCGGTATGGCCCCATCGCTGTTGAGGATTTCAAGTCGCTCCACCTGTCTTTTACTGAGTGCCGCCTGGTTTCGGGCCTGCGATACAAGTTCTTCATTGCTCAATACGTCCAGATATGCGAGGATGACGCTGAGCATCAGGTTGTCCTTCGCCTGCTGCAACTCCATTCTCGAAGCTTTGTAGGCATAATTTGTTTGCCTGATACTGTTTTGAATACCCAGCCCGCTGAATATCAATACACCTGCATTCAGACCATAGCTGGCAAAGTTCACCCGTTGATTGATAAACGAGTTGGTAAACGGGTCGATGCTTCTTCCCTGGTTTATACCATGACTTGCCATTCCGTTCAGCGCTGGCAACAGATTCGATTTGGCCTGTCTGTAGTTTACTTCCGCGGTCTGGGACTGCAGATCGCTCTGTTTCACATCGAGGTTGTTGCTAATCGCTGTTTCTACTGCCTGACGCAGTGATATCCTTGTACTGTCCTGTGCATAATTTCGGTTGCTCGTTACCGTTAGCAGGACGAAGGCAACGCCTGCCGTTCTTTTTAAAAAGCTCATTGATTGATTATTTAAGATCCGGTTGATTCAATTCTTCCGTCGAGTAAATTGATGATATGTGAACCGTAGGAAGCATTCTTTTCAGAATGCGTTACCTGTATAATGGTGACGCCTTCGCCATTGAGTTGTTTGAATAATTCCATTATTTCTTCACCTTGTTTTGAATTCAGATTCCCTGTAGGTTCATCCGCCAGAAGCATTTGTGGTTTTGCTATCAATGCCCGCGCAATGCCAACCAGTTGTTGTTGTCCGCCTGAAAGCTGTGCCGGAAACAAATCTTTTTTCCCAACTATCTGAAAGCGGTCGAGCATGTCGGCCACCATCGCTTTACGTTCGGCGGTTTTCACATTCTGATAGATGAGCGGTGTTTCAATATTTTCGTAGACCGTGAGTTCGTCAATCAGGTGGTAGGCCTGAAATACAAATCCAATATGTTGTTTATACAACTGAGAACGCTGTTTTTCTTTAAGCGTATGAACCGGTGTACCATTGAAAAAATATTCCCCTTCATTGGCATCGTCCAGCATTCCGATGATATTGAGTAACGATGATTTGCCGGATCCTGAGGGACCCATGATTGAAACAAATTCTCCCTGGCCGATTTTTAAGTTGATGTCCTTTAAAATGAACGTGCGGTTTCCACCAACATTCACCCATTTTGAAAGACGTTTTAGTTCTATCATTATTTCAGTTTTATTCTGTTCTTAGACTATTCACGGGATTTGCCGCGGCGCTTCTGTATATCTGTGCGCCGGTTATGATGGCGCTCAAACCAAGTACAGAAAGGAAGCTGAGCAAAATGATATCGATTCCGATATTGATTCGGTTGGCAAAAATATTAAGAAACAAAAATCCTGTAACATAGCCGACAGGAATGGCGATGAGCCCGGCAATCACGACCAGTTTCAGAAAAGATTTTGCCATGAGAAAAATAATTCCTGATACTTCTGCCCCCATCACTTTCCGGATACCAATCTCTTTTCTTTTTGTTTGCGTGTGATATATGACCATGCCTAGCAAACCAAGGGATGCAATGGTGATTGAAATCAATGCGAGAAATCCCAGTGTGGATACTGTGCCAGATGGATTTTTTGCGATGTACAACTCCTGTCTGAAAATGTTGGATGAAAACTCACCACTGGCGCTCGCTTTCCAGACTGCCGCAAGGTCTGCAATGATTGAACTATCCGGCATATTGGTGGTTCTCACATTCAGTACCTGAAATTTGTCCGGACGATTTCTGAGCAGCAAAGGATTGATATACATGTCAAATCCATTTGCATAAAAATCTTTTACCACACCAGTGATGGTCAGATTCAGACTGTCAACGATGATCTGATTTCCCAGGGCTTCTGAGGCGCTCCCTAATTTAAACCAGGCGAGACATTTCTCGTTTATCACCACATATTTTTCCTCCTCTCCATTATTTGTGTTGAGGGTCCTAAAACCATCGCCTGCCAATAGTTTTAGGTCAAGCACATCAATAAAGTTCGGGTCAACGTCATAATGATCAATAAGAAAGGGGTCGGAATCTGGTTTTTGTCTCACCAACGATCTGCCACCGGTATGTTTGCCGGGATTGACCGAAGCTGCAGAAATTTTCTCAACTCCTTTGACCGACAGGAGCTCGCGTGACAAACGACCATAATTTTCCCCGTTGAGTTGGACGTTGATGATATTGTCGCGGCGGAAACCCGGATCCGATTCTGCCAGGTAATCAAACTGCTGCTGGAAAACCTGTGTAAACATCAGTATGATGATGGAGAGCGAGAACTGCAATACAATGAGCGTTTTTCGCAATCCCGCGCCGCCAAACAGTTTTATATTGCTCAGATTTTTCAGTACTTCAACCGGCTTGAACGCCGAAAGTGAATAGGATGGAATCAGGCCCGCAAAAATTCCCGTCAGCAAACTGAATATGAAAAACCAGAGAAACAGCATGGGATCGTAAGCTGAATCGGGTGCACCCATTTCCTGACCCAGGGGTGAATATTCGGTCAGCAATCTTAGTATAAGGTAGCCTACACCTAATGATAACATCGTCAGGACAACCGACTCAATGATGAATTGCTGAAATATCTGTCCGCGCATGGCACCAGCTACCTTTCTTACTCCCACCTCTTTTCCGCGATTCACGGAGCGTGCAATGGAGAGATTGGTATAATTAAAACAGGCCGAAAGCAGGATAACCAGCCCGATCGCAATTTCTGCTCCAACCTTTCCCATTGTACCTGTATTGCCCATGCTGAACATCATTTCTTCACCAAGGATGATCTTATCAAATGGTTGCACCCGATAGAGGAGCGACTCACGGCCTTTCAGTTTCATGTCTTTCAGCAGAAAAGCACTGATCGATGCGGTGGCGGCTTCTAATTGTTTCAATGATGCCTGATCTTTCAGCATCACGTAAGTGTATGATTCAGTACCTCTGTTCCAGTCGTCAGAAATTTTTGGAAGTTTTGCTGCATTTTCGAATGTGCGGAGTGTATTCATTGAAATATATCCGT